>JBBSGT010000086.1:0-2674 GCA_038253825.1 Candidatus Levyibacteriota bacterium | reverse complement strand
GCGTTCAGATGATTGGACTTCGCCATGTCAATCTGATCTTTAGATGAAATTGGTTCAATGCTTGGTTACTGTGCAAAAACTAATGGACTTTGCCAGGTGGTATAATTATGCAACCCAAATATTACCTCTCTCAGAAAAAAATTTATCAATTCCTTCGGTTTTCAATGACTCTATTATACGTGGTATAATAAGTATGTGTTTAACCGCTTTACCTTGAGCAAGGGGGTGGTTTTTGCTCTTGCTCCACTCTATGTGACGGTACTTTCCTATCTATTTCTCGGTGAACGGTTAAGTCTAATTGAGCTTGCTGGAGGACTACTTATTGTTGGATCAGTCTTTTTTGTGGAGCGATTAAAAATATAACAACAGCGAATACGGTTTCTTTCAACGTAATGTTTAGTTACTTTGATTGAGTTTCTTTTCAATGCTTTTGGTGAGGATCAGGAGAAACCCGTGGAGGATTGTTAGGAGAAACGGCAGATATCTCAAGGCGACTTTGTCTGAAAAGACGATGAGAAGGAGGAGAAAACTAGCAAGGGATACTATCCTGCCAAGGTTGAGGAAAATTTCTTGGTCGGTGATGAATGCGTAATGGGTCTGATTTTGGATATCCTCTTTATCGATCGCATCAAAGTTGAGTGAATGAAGGGCAATCCATAAGAGCGGCATCATAAATGAGACTGCGGCGAGATAGATGAAGATTCCAATTGCCGTGTTATAAAAAATGCTGAAAAAGCCGATCCCAAGAAGTGCCGTGATAAAGCTAATACGCACAAGACTAACTCGATGACGTGTATCCAGTGACTTGGCAACAAAATAGACAATAAAAGCAGTGATAGCGGCCGAGATTGATTGTAAAACTCCAAGCGTGTCCTCTTGACCAAGTAAATATAATACAAGGACAATTGGAAAAAAAGATTGGAGAATGCTTACAGCTCCATAGAGAAATTGTATCCATCGAATTTTTGTCCAGAGTTTGCTCGGGTGACGGACGAGAACAGTGTGAGGTTTTTCGTAGGTTTTTGTAATATGCAATACAACAAGCGCAATCATTACGATAACATAGAGCATTAACACAGCCAGAATCTTGTATGCCACATGTGTTGAATATAAGTGAAAGGTTGTCCCAAAAGTAATAAAATGACCGACGATGATTGGGATAAGAATACCTGTTATAAGAAGGGACATCGATTCAAGTCCAGAAAAGTAGATGCGATTTTCACTCGTTGTTGTTTCAATCGTGAGAAAATTGCGATTTCCCCAGTAGATACCCGCATAAAATCCATTCAGTAACCCAAAAATTGCAGCTGCGAGGTACGATATCGAAGTTTGAAAAATAATCACTGAAACACTAATACCAAACACAATAAGTCCAACGCTGAGGAGTTTCTTTGCGGCAAATGTCTGGAGCAAGAGCCCGTTTACATAAAAGCCGATAGGTAAAGCGACATACAGAACTAGATTATAAATTACAAGGAGTGTCAGGTTGTGGGATTCTCGCCACAGAAAGGCATTGATGAAGATGGTAAAAATGGGAAAAATGACGTTATAAATGGTAATGGAGAAAAGTAATTTCCGTGCTGGTTCGGCTAAGTGGTCGAATTTTGAGATATCATGATGAACCAGTTTGCGTGTTTGCTCCATTACTTAATGGTAACATAAGGAGCGCATTATTTGGTGTTTATTGTAGTACACCGCGTGTGTAAATATGCTGTTAATTATAGACAACTACTTTTTGACAAGTTATTATAATTTAATTAGACTAAGAAAATATGTGGTTATACTACTCACTTTTTTTGGCAGGTATTAGTTCGTTTTCAGCACCCCTGACCAAACGTGTATCGCAATCTATTCATATAGCGTTATATTTTTTTGTTTTTAATCTTATTTCAGTTGGATTCATACTTGTTATTTTACTTTTTACCACAGGTATTCCCAAAGTAGTTCCACAGTTTTATTTTAATATTTTTATGTCCGCCCTTCTGGATATTATTGCTTTTTTAGCTGGTACTTATGCTGTAAAACATTATCCCATCTCTCTATTGGCGCCTGTTACTGCCTTCTATCCTATCTTTGCAGCTATAATTTCAGCTTTCACCTTACATGAAGTTCCTACACCTTTAAAATGGGTAGGAATTTTCGTTATAGTCGTTGGAGCGTATCTTTTGGATATCTCTGAAGTGAAAACAAGTTTTCTTAATCCATTCAAAAAACTTTTTTCAAATAGAGGGGTGCAACTTACCCTTCTTGAGGTTTTTATTTTTGGCATTACACCCACCTTTCAGAAGCAAGCAATTTTCCAAACACATCCTGTATCTCCGTTATATGTTTCTTTTATGGGTAATATTTTAGTAACTGTATTTATGGGAGTTTATGGCTTGCGTTATTTTGCCAAGCAGAAAACACATATCAAAAGTAATTTCCCATTATTTCTTCTGTTAGGTTTGTTGAATGCGTTGGGTCAATACGCAGCGTATATGGCATTTGCTTTAACAAATGTTAGTTATTCTATTGCCATTTCTCAGTTATCAATATTATAGCAACCGCAAAACAGAATGTCAGATTTGATAGGGGAAAAATTGGTTATTCGTTAGCTGTATAAATTTTTGTTTTGTCTCCTCAAAATTTTTATCCTGGTTGTTTGACAGTTTGTCTTTTGTCGTATTCCAGACAT
>JBBSGT010000085.1:0-2842 GCA_038253825.1 Candidatus Levyibacteriota bacterium | reverse complement strand
AAGACTTCCTGCGTAAATCCTTTTTTGCCGTTCATTAAAATGCTGCATGGTTTGAAAATGAAGATAGGCAGTCCCTTCCATAGTCATCTTACCATAGCATATTTTATGCAATTTGTGAAGTTATTTCAGATTGTCTACTTAATCTCAAATCGGCTATTCTATCACAGTTCCTTTGAATGGCTTGCTGTTGATGTAATTACTCACGTTTTCCAAATCTGATCCCGACATAACGACGACTTTCACTCCCAATTCCTGAGCTTTTTTCGCTGCAATCGGATCAAAGGGAGCATTGAGTCCGGGGGTCCACGTATCACCTACTATTTCACGCATTTCCTCCCAGGTAAGTTTCTTTAAAGGTTTTGCATCGGGGAATTTTTTGGGGTCTTTATCGTAGACTTGTTCGATATTACTCATGTTGATGACGGTTTTGACACCATAGTCTTCACAGAGTAACGTCGCGCAGTAATCAGTGGACCAACCCGGCTTCCAACCGGCAGCGACGACGACAGGCTCATATACTTTTCGGATGATGTCATAGTGGCGGATAAGTTTGGGGTGAGCGATGTCACGGAAGATAGTGCGGACGAGGTGGGCATTGAGGGTTGTGCCATGGACACCAAGCCAATCCATATCCTCAGGAGTCAACTCATGTCCTACCACGTCCCGCCCTGCTTCGATATAATGTCGGGCGGTAGCTCCTCCCCCTATAATCAAAAAAAACTGGCGGTTATTATCTTTCGCCAGTTCGTCTCGGATAAAGTCATTGAGCTTCTTGAGGAAGTCAGTAGCAATTCCTCCATTGGGGACAATAAGTGATCCCCCCACAGAGATAATAATGCGTTTTCTACCTTGACTATTTCCCATTATATTTGGTGCTATTATTCAAGACTACCATAAAACTTTTTGATTAACAAATAAGTTTTTGGCCCTTTATACTTTGATATCCTGATCCCGCTTGTGCAGGACCAGGATATCAACATGGCGTGGTTTTTGTACTAGTGAGCTCTAAACAAAATCCATACAGAGTGTAGACCATTTTATTCCAGTTGTCAAGCGAGTCGTCGTCTCGTGACAACATTTGTTATAGTTTGTCTGCTGTCAGGTATTGTAAGAAAAAATATGGTATAATTTGCCATAATCTTATGGATACTATCCTTGCTTATTTAAGACAACTTGACTTATCAGAGGTAGAAGCAAAGCTCTATCTTACTCTACTCCAAACCGGACCTAACAGTATCCGGGATTTGGCTCATACAATTAATATCAAACGAACAAATGCTTACTTCTATATTGATCAACTAACCGAAAAGGGATTAATTATGAAATTAGTCAAAGGTTCCCGTAAGATGGTCGCAGCCAACGACCCAGAAAGCCTTAAAACCTTGGTTGAGAAAAAGATTGCTTCTGCAGAAGAAACGAAAAAAGACTTCAATCAGATCTTCAGCATGCTCGATAAGAAAATTCCTGAAGATCGGAATTTTGACAAAGGTGGTATCCGCTACTACAAAGGTAAAATGGCAATTAAAAAATTTTATGAAGAATCATTGCAGGGACCAGAACTCCGTATTTATGTCAATCTTTCTCAATTAGACACACTTCTGGCAAAAAGTAATTTTGTGTTACCTTATGATATCTATGAACGTGCATTGGAGAAAAATAAAAATCTGAAGATTTATGAAATCATTGCAGATGAACCAGGAACTCTTGACCAATTTGAACTGAGTGAAACGACGAATAGAAATGATCGTTATCAGTATAAATACATGCCTAAAAGTATTGGGTTAACTTCTCCAGGTATGGTTTTTTTTAATAATACTGTTGCTATTATCAGCGGCCAAAATGAAGCTTATATCACCGTATGGGAAAATGCTGACTATTATGAAAACTCAGTGAAGCTTTTTGCCTTTGTCTGGAACGTATTGCCAGAACCTGGCAAATAATTATTATGATTAATTTTAATGCATTTTTAGAACAACTTAATCTTTCAGAAATCGAAGCAAGTCTGTACACTACCCTTTTGGATAATGGACCAATGAGTGTCCGTGATCTGGCTGTCCTCACCAAAATGAAACGTACCACAGCCTATTTTTACATCGATCAACTGATTGAAAAAGGGTTGGTTATGAAGCTCATTCGCGGTACACAAAAATTGGTCAGTGTCAGCCAACCAAAAGAAAGCCTCAAATATCTTGTTGAAGAAAAATCCAAAACAGCCCAAACGCTCAAACAGGAATTCCCTGATATGTTGAACGCTATTAGCACTAACCTACCTCAACTTGAAACTAGTAATGATGCTGAAATTAGATATTTTAAAGGAGTCAGCGGAGTGAAAAAAATTTATGAAGATGCACTTAAATCTAAAGAGCTGCGATCCTATGTTAATCTTTCTATTATGGAAAATGTATTCCCTGAAAATCTTCATATCTTTTCCAATGCATTCAACAATAATCCACTCCTGAAAATATATGAAATTGTTGAAGACTCTCCTTACTCGCGAAAACAAACAGAGCATTCCTCGCAAAATCCTCAATACTTTTATAAATTTTTGCCAAAAGATATTCAACTTTCAGCAGCAGATACACTAATCTATGACGGTAAAGTAAGTATTATCAATGTAGGAGGCCAAATCACAGGCATTATTTTGACCAATATGGATTATTACAGGAACTCTAAGGAATTATTCGATCTTCATTGGAGAGAGCTGCAATCTATATAATAGTCAACTCCCAAATAGTACGGTGTCAAAAAGCAAGTGTTATTTCAGTTTAGCTTTGATCTATATGATATTTTTTCCATAGTTATCCCTTCACGATTCTATTCGTGCTTTTTCATTTCTCTCTTT
>JBBSGT010000084.1:0-2843 GCA_038253825.1 Candidatus Levyibacteriota bacterium | reverse complement strand
CAAATGCTTTATCGCCTTCTTTTGACTTTATATGATCTGCATCGGCGCCTACCCCTAGACCAACCCCGTAAATTCTATAGTGAAGATTCCTGTAAATTTCTTTTTGGATACCCGCTATAGTTTGTGCTATAAACATAAAACCACATCTCATTTTTCTTAGCTCTGCAACACTTCTCACTAAATCGCGACTTATTTTCTCGAGTAAGGTATCTCCAGCAGTATCTTGCGGAATATAACGTCCTGCTTCATCCATAACAATAAGACAATTGCCTGGCTGATTTTTTCTATACTGTATATAAGATTTTTCCCTTAAACGCTTGAAGACAAAATCCATTAAATAGAGTTTAAAACGTGGACGCATATTTATAGCTTGAGGATTTAAATCTAGTATGCGTATACTACCATTCATCATGGTTTCGTTAATAACATCGCGCAAATTAAAGCGGCTTTTTCCGTTTGTGTCAATAGATTTGAAAAATCCTACTGTCTGATTCCATGCGGCTTTTAAAACACTTTCTTTAGTTCCCCATTCTTCTAAAAAAACTTTCTGTTTATCTTTACGGCCACCACCAGAATAAGAACTGGCTGCTGCTGTTGTAAAACAATCGGCAAAAGACTCCTCGACTGTATCCTCAAGCCTTTTTGCTTTAACAATCTTCTTAATTTTCAAAGCATTTGCTGCATCCCAATCCATATTTGTATTCCATTCTTCACCTAAATCATCTAAACAACGTGTAACCTCTTCTATTGCATCCGCTATTTTCCCATCAGATAACCCTATTCGGTGAAAAAAACCTTTTTCTGCAAGAATCTGCACAAATATTTCGGTTCCTTCTAACTGCAATTGATCGAGGCCAATGACATGATTTGCTGGATCAAACCTATTGCCGCTTAATTTTTTTAGAATATCATGAAAATCGAAATCATAATTTGTACCGCGGGCAAAAGCATTTTCACTGAATTCGCTTTGAGGATCTAAAATTAGAAGGCCCATACTTGGGTTATGTGCCCATAAAGCAATAAGCGTTGCCGCTATAACACTTTTTCCGCTACCACTAGGTCCAAAAACACCACCCATATATGATTCTCCATTACCACCTTGATCATAATCTCCGAAATGTCGCACAAATACCGGAGCTGGAACATTCTGACTTCCATAAAAATTCCCTAAATATCCGTATCCTTTTTCTTTTTCCATAATGGCCTCAATAGTTGTTCTATCAACCTGATCAATATCTAAACCACTACCGGGAGGGACAGAAAGCCTTGTTTTATCATAAGTTTTATTTCCATCCTTTTCTGTTTGTTTATACGCACCAATTATTTGCAGTTCCCCCACAGTAACATCACCTATTTCAGTCAAATGAGGAAGCTTACCATGAAGCTTTATATAGTTTTTCAAACTTAAGTCTTCATGCCAACGATTTTGTGTTTCGATTTCTGCAACTTGACCAAGAACAAGTAACTCTTCCTCTCCTCCAGAATTTTGTATCGGGGCATGCATTGAAAGTAATGCGCCAAGTAGTGGAGATTTTAAATGTTTAGAACGTACATCAAAGTGGACTGTATTAACATTATTTGGTGAACCTGTAATGGCAACACTAGTATCTATATCTTTTACATTTTCCATATTTAATAATGGTCAAATTATATCACTTTTCCGTTCTATACGGTTGGGTAAAAAACCACGATAATGAGTTAATTTCTCGACGTGTGATTTCTTTAAGAGCCTTACTAGCAACACTTACGGCTTCCTTGGCAAATCTGTCGGCAATGAAATAGCTATAAGGTTCCTGCAAATCAGGAGCCGCTATCTCCTCGACCCACCAAGCAAAAAGTTGATCTGTAATTTTTTTCCTCAAAAAACCCTCATTTACTTCGATTTTATAAACACCATGACCCACATCAGGTCTGTAGTAAATATGAAATATTAAATTGTCCCCTTTTTCGTATAATGAACTTTGGACTTTATCGAAATTCTTTGAATGTGGAAATCCTTCAGCAATATGATAAGGAGCTGCTGGAATAGGCATAGCCATAGGGCCAAGAGCTTCTCCAGATTGAAGGATAAGTGAAGCCAGTGTTTTATCATCAAAACGTCCCTCAAGCTCGGGGGTATATTCGTGAATCATATTATTGGTAGTAACAAGTTTCAAATTACCTACTATATTGGGACTGCTTACGTATTCGGATATCCAATCTCGACTTTCAAACTTATTTAAAGTATTCCCCGGCTCTCTCGTATTATCTTTTTTCCCAAGATCACGCCATTGTTTTAACTGCTCGGGTAAGTCCCTAGCTATTCCAGTATAAAATTGGTTAATACTGATAATTGCGCTAATTTTACTACCATCAATCATTACTATGGATTCCGGTTCTTTTTCAGCAGCTTCTACTGCCATCATTATTTCCTGCATCATCATCAAGCCTCCAGAAAGCATGCTAATAGAAGGTACATGAGGCAAAATGGCCAAACAAGAGCTTTGGGCATTATTTGAGTGATTTCGTCCCACCTTTACAGCACATGAAATAGAATAAGCACTTGCTCTATCAATCTCAGGTATATGGGCTCCATCTATTGTATATGTCAAATTTAGAGGCTCGTTTGCGACATTGACCTGTACTATCAGTTTTTTATCAATCAATGCATCTCTTACATCATCACGCATTGCTGCCATTTGTTCAAAGTCGGCAAGGAGATGTTTAGTAGACAATCTGAAATAACTTCACAAATTGCATAAAATATGCTATGGTAAGATGACTATGGAAGGGACTGCCTATCTTCATTTTCAAACCATGCAGCATTTTAATGAACGGCAAAAAAGGATTTACGCAGGAAGTCT
>JBBSGT010000083.1:0-2934 GCA_038253825.1 Candidatus Levyibacteriota bacterium | reverse complement strand
CGAAACTTCATCAGTGGACAGGGCAAGTTTTATCATGGCAGTGAGCAGCCACTTTAGCATATCTGCCACATTTTTTCATGCACAGCTGTATGAAAATTACTCTTCAATAAAATATGCCATTCTGTTTTTCGCTGGCTATAGCTAAGAAGAATGATGTTAGTACTCCCAACGGAAAATGTAGTAAAAACAGCTCCAATAGCTGAAACTATCCAGGCAGTAGGTGTTTCAGTATCTGGGTGTAAATATGTTTTGTGAAGTGTTAAATACCCCCCAACTGCATCAACGAAAATAACAAGATACAATGCTAGTGCTGCTTCTTTAGTAAAATACCAAGCAATAAACATTGCTATAAAATCTTTTTTATTAAATCCTCCTATTCCATAGTGCAAAGATAAGATAAAAAAATAACAAGTCCTCCAAATGTTTCTAGACTTGGCAACCATAGAGAATTAGTTGCTCCTTTAGCATACTGTGAAAATACTACAATTAAACCAAGTACTAACCATATGAAAAAAGTTGAGCGATGAGGCTTTACTTTGTGCTGCAATATATCTCTAGTGTATGGAATATATCCTGAAAAAGCTATTATTCCCCCGAAAAGTCCTAAAATTTGAAGCATATTTATGAGTATATCAAATAAAATTAATTAATGGGTTTGTATGAATTAATGCTCCGCATACGATTTGAACACAAACAGCCTCAAAAATCAGAAAAATAAATTAACTTATAATTTCTAGCCTCGTGTGACCCCAGCGGGAATCGAACCCGCGATTTTCGGGATGAAAGCCCGACGTCCTAACCGCTGAACGATGGGGCCGTTTAGCGTATTCTCTATTTTACCAAATATATGCATATTTGTCAGCTTTTATTGTAGAACTGTTATAATATGCCAAGAATACTTTACCGTATGAAATACAATCAAAAATTTATTTATCTCTTTGCCTGTGTCCTTCTCTTTGTGATTTTAGCTATTGGAGTTACTGTCCACTCACGTTTTCGCGCTGAGGTCGATATCATAAAGACACAAGATGCAAAAATTGCGTATTACTCTCGGGGAAGAGGTGATCCGATTGTACTTTTGCCTGGATTTGGCATGACAATGGAAGATTGGGATCCGCTCTTTTTAGAAAAATTAGCCACAAACCATAAACTTATCATCCTGGATTATCGCGGAGTTGGCGCATCAACAGGATCTGTTACCGATATCACTGAGGGACAACTGGCCCAGGATGTCATTACAACTTTGCATCAACTCAAAATTCAAAAAGCTTCTGTTCTTGGGTGGTCTTTGGGAAGTTTTGTCGCCCAAGTTGTTGCTGAGCAATCCCCCGGCTCTATCGATAAACTGATTTTGATAAGTACTGGTCCGGGAGACGATCATCAGATCGGTGCATCAACATCGATAGCAAACGCAATTGATAGTAATCTCGGTGGTTCATGGGAGAAAATATATGTGCCATATTTATTTGTATCAAAGCAGGCAAAAAATGATTATCTAAATCGACGAAATAATGCAGTAAAGTCAAAAGAAATACCTGATGTACCAGGCGAAACGCTTGATGCAAAAATTGGATACGAACGAGCTTTTGCTGATAATAATCAAGAAAAAATGAGATATGACAAACTTTCAACCTTGCACGTCCCGACACTCATTATTGCCGGAAATGATGATGAATTGCTTCCTCCTGAAAATGACAAACGAACTGCGACACAAATTCCCGGTTCACAACTCTTGATTATCTCTCATGCTGGACATGGAGTGTTGTTTGAAAAGACAGATGAAGTGACTTCTGCTATAAATACTTTTTTGGGAAATAAATAGTTATTTTAATTTCTTTTGTAACTTTTCTAGCAGTGCATGAGCAAAATCTTTTCCTCCCAATCCAAAAGCGATACCTCCAGCAATCGCAATCATTGCTACAAAACCCGTAAAGAGAATGCGTATTAGATCTTGCGCAACACCGAGCTGATTCAATACAGCGAGAAAGACGAAAATGGTAATAGCAATACGAACAGTGGTCGCAAGACTTCTCGAAACATCCTGAGAGAATCGTCTCGCTGATGCCCTGACAAGTTCAGACGCTAATTTCGCAAGTGCCATTCCAATGAGGCCAATGATTGCTGCAACGAAGACATTTGGAAGATACAAAAGAAATGTATTGAGTACCGTAGTCACTTGTGGCAATCCCCAGACATCCGCTGTGGGAATTAAAAATAGAATAATTACAAACCATCGGGCAATTTCGGCCAAGATATTTGTCCAACTAAAATCTTTTTTAGCTTCCGGGATATCGTACCTTTTTAGATACTGTTCTATTTTTAGAGCATTGAGTACTTCTATAATGAGTCTTTTGACAAGGGATGCCAAAAGAATACCAATAAGAAAGATGATAAGCCCGGAGACAAGGTTGGGGATAAAAGAAGCTGCAGTAAATAATCCTTGATTAAGTGACTGTACCAATGTGTTTGCTATATTGGGCATAGGTATAGCTTGAGTATCGCATGTGGTATTTTACTTGTCAATAGCCTCCAAGGTTGGTATAATCTATACTGATGTTTATTCGGGCCGGTAGCTCAGCGGTAGAGCAGGAGCCTTTTAAGCTCTTGGTCGCGGGTTCGAATCCCGCCCGGCTCACTATTCTCTTTAGATGCGTCATTTAGCTTGAAGATACGAGCTATTTTAGATGTTCCAACAGATAGTTCTTCATAGGTTGGCTTTTCTTCAAAGATAAGACTAAACAATTTGCCACTTTGGGCTGGATTATCGGGCTGAAGTATCAATTTATCTAAGTGTTCCAAATAATACCAAAAGGTATTGATATAGCCAGCGAAAAACAGAATGGCATATTTTATTGAAGAGTAATTTTCATACAGCTGTGCATGAAAAAATGTGGCAGATATGCTAAAGTGGCTGCTCACTGCCATGATAAAACT
>JBBSGT010000082.1:0-3600 GCA_038253825.1 Candidatus Levyibacteriota bacterium | reverse complement strand
ATGTCTGGAATACGACAAAAGACAAACTGTCAAACAACCAGGATAAAAATTTTGAGGAGACAAAACAAAAATTTATACAGCTAACGAATAACCAATTTTTCCCCTATCAAATCTGACATTCTGTTTTGCGGTTGCTATAATTGTTTTAGTGATACTTCTGATCCTTCGATCCTTTATCATAGAGCGAGCAAGAAAGTGAGCATATATTCACTATAGCATACCTTTCTTTTCTAGAGGAATTTGTTATACTGCTGCCAGAGTATAAATATAATATGAGAAGAAATATAATCTTGTTTTTCGCTGCTATCTTTGTCATCGTTACTGTTTTTCTTTTCGTAAATAACAAACCTATGCAAGCAAGCAAATCAACGTTCGTTACAGTAAAAGGGCAAAATTTAATTTTGAATAATCAACCATTTCACTCGGTTGGTGTTAACCGATACAATTTGCTGACACAAGACATGAATGGTCACTATATCGGCTGTGGCAGTAGCTTTACTGATGCGCAAATAAATACACTCTTTTCTCAATTACATGGTTTGGGAGTAACAACAGTTCGATTTTGGCTTTTTCAAAGCTTTACCAATAGTGGTAAAGATACAACACGATTTGACTATATTCTCAGTAATGCAAATCAGAACAATATAAAACTTATTCCTGTCCTCGAAAATAGTTTGACGGATTGTACGCAGGGTGGACAAAAAGATACAGCGTGGTATACATCCGGCTATAAAGCTCCATATGGAAATTATCCGCTTTCATTCAATGATTATATAAAGAAAATTGTGCCCTTATACAAAAATAACCCCGCAATTCTCAGTTGGGAAATTATTAATGAAGCAAAAGGTGATAGGAATCAGGGACTCTATAACTTCACACGTGTTCTTAGTCAAGAGATTAAATCACTCGACCCAAACCACTTGGTCAGTATCAGTGTCAATAACGCTGACCAACCTGCTGAAGTGACTGAAAGATTAAGTGAAATAAAAACAATTGATTTCATCCCGTATCATGACTATAAACAGGATACCAAAGCAATCCCTGATAAACTTCAAGAAATAGTGAAGATTGCCAAGAAAAATAAAAAACCGCTAATTGTTGGGGAATCAGGCATACAAAATAAAGTACCACATAGAGACAAACTCTTTGCAGCCAAAATGAATGCTTTCTTCCGAAGTGGGGGAGCTGCTTATCTTCTTTGGTCTTTTGGTGATACCTATATAACAGATGACGGTTATAATTTCACCAGTTCAGACCCAGTTGCACAAGTTGTAAAACAAACTGCTGAAAAAATAACTAAGAAGTAGACCCGAAGAGTTGTAGAATCTCCATAAGTTTAACTTGAGCTGATCAGCTGGGTTACAACAAATTCTGCATCCTGTGATGCACCCATTACTAACGATGAAGCACGTGAACGTTGCCATTCTAACCCGACATAGAATAATCCTGGTATTGGAGATATACCTTCCATATGTAGAGGCAGTCCCTTTTCATTGAGCGCTCCTGCAATATCACGAAGCCATGAATAATCACCGCGAAATCCGGTGCACCACAATACTGTACCATATCGTTCACGAGTGCCATCGGCAAAGATTATTTCGTCACCTTGTATGTCTGAAACTGCTGTTCTTTGTTTTACTTGACCATGCTTCAAGAGACGCTTAAGATCTCGACCAATTATTGGAACGCCAACACGATACAAATACTTACCTCGTCGGCTATTGGTGGGTGCAGACAAAATAAGCGAAGTTACAAGTTTTTGCCACCCGAAAAGACTTTTACCAAATATTATGGGAGACACAAAGTTGAGCGGGTGGGCAACGGCGATAGTTACTTCTTTACCTGTTTCAGCCAGCTCAGCAGCAATTTGTGCACCAGAATTACCACCTCCTACCACTAAAATCCGACTACCTCGCACATCACAACGATTATGGAAATCTGAAGAATGAAGTTGTTGTATATCTCTGTGCAATTTCGTAGCTAGGGAAGGCACAAAAGGAACTTGGAACGGTCCAGTTGCGACTATTACTGCTTTAGCGTGCCATTGTGTACCTTGTTCAGTAATTATTGTAAAGCGTCTATCATTTTCCGAAGCAAATTGTAACTGACTGACTTTTTGATTGAGCTTGACAGGAAGCTTATATTTCTTAACATATCTGGTAAAGTAATCAGCCATCTCATCTTTGCTTGGATAACCATTAGGCTTGCCTGTCAGAACCATGCCGTCTAACGCGCTTAAACTTCGGGGGGTAAAGAGATGGAGCGAGTCATATCGTTGACGCCAACTATCACCAACTGCACTATGTGCATCAAGTACGACATGAGAAAGATTACGCTTTTTGCAAGCATAGCTTGCAGCCAATCCCGATTGCCCTCCACCAATTATAATGCAATCAAGTACATCATTGAAGTGATTATTCATTGTGTTTATAATACTATATATTCATTCTATAAGTAATGAAAAACCCGATGCACAAAAGTAATATGGCAAAATATTTTATTGGTGTCGTCTCACAAGAACATGTACTCATAGGAGTCAAGCAAGGCATTGCGCAAATCGGTCACGGTAAAAAAAGGGGATTAGCGCGAATGCAGAAAGGAGATTGGTTAATTTATTATTCTCCCAAAATCGCACTTGAGTCAAAAGAGAAATTACAAGCGTTTACTGCAATTGGGCAAATGGTAGATGATGATATTTATCAAGTTGAAATGTCACCAACATTCAAACCCTTCAGAAGAAATGTACAGTATCTTTCAGCCAACAAATCTCCCATTGCTCCTTTGCTTGAAAACTTATCTTTTATTAAAAATAAAAAACAATGGGGATATATTTTCCGCTACGGTTTAGTCGAAATACCTCAGGAAGATTTTGAGCTTATTAAACAGGAAATGATGCAATGAGATGAAGCTGTCTAACAACCTCTGGTATTGCTTCTTTTATACCATAACCAAAGGGCTGTTGCGCTTTTATAATATATGAATCAATTTCTTCTTCAGGTATTGAATAGCTATCCTTTGCATTTTTAACAAGTACTCCTATCCCATTCATTTCATTCGCCTGTCTGAAAAGAGCTAAATCATTTACATTATTACCAAATACGATAGGCAGCATACCATCAACCTCCATATTTTGAGAAAGAAAGAGTTTTATATTGTCATTAATAAATCGCAATGCATTTCTTTTATTTGCGTCTTTGCCGATAATATGCATATGCTGAGCTTCCCCAAAGACACGCATCTTCCAAGGAGTACACAAAACATACTTTAATAGAGATCAAGTTGCAAATTATTTAAAAATTAAGTATATTCCACAAACTTTAGAAAGTTTATTATTATGAATGTCTTAAAACTATTTAAAAAAGAAAAAAAAGCTGCTGAAGACGTAAACAAAATGCAGAGTGACCTTATTAAGAAATACGACAAATTAATTTCTGCTGTCAAGTTTGTCTCGTTCCCAATCGGTAATATGTCAATACATTTTGTGCATCGAAAGGTAAATAGAAACGGTCTTCAATGATTCTTTTCGTTTTTTGATCAGTTTGGGATTTCTGAATAAGTGCAGGGTTTTGTAGCGCGTATGTTTCAAACTCCACGATGCTT
>JBBSGT010000081.1:0-4272 GCA_038253825.1 Candidatus Levyibacteriota bacterium | reverse complement strand
ATGATGCGTTACAATTAATTTTGCCACTTTAGGTTCCTCACCCCATGTTCTGTTAAATCCTTCTCGCGGATGGGTTTGCATTGCAGTGAACTCATCATCTGTTAACTGATCTTGTTTATTAAGAATTTGTGCGGTAATAAGTGGATTATCTGCTTTACCTATATCATGTAAAAGAGCAGCACGTACTCCTGTCACTTTTACATTATCGGGGCTTTTGTTGTATTCGTGAAGATCGGATGTTATAAGCGCCACTCTTGCAGAATGATCAAGCGTCCATGGACTTTGAGCAGCAACAGGTAACAATAATTTTCCACGTATGGAGGTTCCATAACACGTTCCATACCAGGGATGCCTCTTACAAGTTCTATCATCTGTATCTCTTTAGAAGATGGTAATATTAGTCGATCAACGTCTTCATTCCCCATAGTATTACTATTGTCTGGTGTTTCAATGGAAAATGCAATATGTAGAAGTACCTTTTTCCTTAAATTTAAAAGAGAAGGTATTATTTGGAATGGAACAAAAGATCAAAGCCGAAAGCAAGACCTACAATAATTATATTGAAACTCATGTAAGCCTTGCTGCTTAGAATACATTTATGCCAATGCTACTCTTGTACGGTGCGTTACCTTGATTGCAAGTTCATAAGCTCCGAAGAATACTCCTGTATAGAATAAATCACCCAGAAGTGTCCATTTGAAGAATGATACTGCCATCACATATGCTTCAATTTGCCCGTTAAAAGTTTTCGGATAGAGATCATTTCCTAGCCAAAATCCAAAGTTTGTAATCAGAAAGAAAAGTACAGAAGAAAGTAATGATCCAACAAGAACATTCTGTATACTCTTATGTTTTTTAATCTGCATTCCAATAAACCCTGAGATAATAAAACTTCCCCAAACAAAGACCGTACTGGCATGAAACATCGCAGTTAATGGATAAATATGGCTAAAATCTGCCATGGGATATTGGAAGGGATGGATATATAACAATAAGTAATCAGAAACTGCCATCGCAACTAAAGGCACAAGTATTGCAAATCGTTTATTCAGATAGACACCTCCGAATAACGCTGTCGCAGCAATTGGCGCAAAATTTGGCATATGTGGAAGAAGTCTTAAAAGCACTCCTCCTATAATCATCATGATTGCTAACATAATTTAATTCACCCCCTTTTTTTTAAGGGGTCTGCAGCAACACAGACCCCTTAAAGATTAATTAGTAATGCTTTCCGAAAGCATTAAAAAGTTTTGAGAGATTATCCAATTCTTTTTGGATTTGAGCTAGTATTCTTTCGAATATTCGCTTTTGTTGTTCCTGAATTTGTTTTAATTTCTTTTGTTCCCTCTTCCATATATCCGATATCATATTGTTTGGTTTCGGACTGACAGTTGGTACCGGAGTACTCGTAACTGTAACCGTAGGGCTTGGTGTTGGTGTAACAGTAGGACTCGGTGTAGGAGTGCTACTGAGACTTGGTGTTGGGCTCGGACTAGCCGTAGGTGATGGAGTAGATGCTGTTCCTCCAAAAGTCTTCACCGGCCAATATTTCCCAGTTAATGCCAGCACCGCATATGATGTTGTGAACGTCTCACCAGTTGAAGATGGTTGCCATTTGAAAGAACCATTTTCTTCCTGATTTCCTCTCATATACGCATCTGCATTTGTTATGTCCGCTCCTGTATCACCAGCGGCAGAAAGTGCCATAATTGCCCAAGAAGTAGTTGACGTATTTGAAACATCACCTTTGACTGAAGCAAACCCTCCATCAGTGTTCTTGGCTGCAAGAATGTAAACTTTTGCATTGGTTATCGCTGTTTCTAGAGTAGAAGCAGTCATCCCAGAATTCTTCGCCGCAACCAATGCTTGCAATGCTGCAGCCGTATCATCGACATCAGTAATTCCAGTGGTAGACCAACTAAATCCTCCATCTGTTCCTTGATGAGAGAGGATAAAGTTGAATGCATCTTGTTTTGCTTGCATAGAAGCACTTGAGCCTGCTGATACTAAAGCAAGGAGTCCAAAAATATCATCGTTAATTTGCGTTGTTACTCCAAGTTGAGAATTAGTATTATACGACTCGAGATTTTGGACATAATTGACGCCACCAAAGTTATATGGATCTTTACCGCTTGCAGTTATTGCCAAAATATCTCGTTCCCAATCAGTAGCTGGAGCGCTGGTAGTCGGCGGATTTGCTGTTAAGAAATCTACCAATGTTGAACTCCCATTCTTTAGGGTTGTCGGGTCAATGCCTGCTGCTACAAATGCACTTGTTGCCCATTGGCTTACTCCAGCAATGCCGCTAATCTGTCCACTATTTTGCTGTTGTGATTTTAGATACGTTATCCCATCATTAACAGCGCGTTTGTTTGGATCAGCATTGGGATCATCGAAATGGAAATATAAAGTATCTCCATTGCTGACAACTTGACTTGAGATTCCCTCTGAAGCAGCTTTTCCATTCAGATCATAGGACCAAGAGGTTGAGAAATCAGATGCTCCGGTATCTCCTGCAATAGTTTGCAAGAATAAGCCAAGTGGGTCGCCAAAGTCTTTGAGTGCATAGGTAAATCCGCCCGTTTTGGCGGCTGCATCCAATGCACATACAGCGAATGGTTGCGTGTACACGTGTTGCTTATTATCTGTGTCGGTTATTGTACACCCATCAGTTGTAACATCTCCATACCAAATTGTTCGAGAAGATCCGACCACTCGTACATGCGTTGGTACTCCTGCAGCGGAAACTACAGGTGTATAATAAAACAGGGTACTAGCTACAAAAGTTATGGTAACAAGTAGTGTTAGTGCCCTTTTTTGTATTAATTTATTCATAGTATATTTCACCTCCTCTCTAACCAAACTTCCATACAATAGTGTCGTTTGGTTTCGGATTTGCGAGAGAGCAGCCAAGTGGTGTCGTACCATTGATAGTAAAAGTCCAGTTGTTTTTGAATCCATTTATCTCCGTTACATATTTGCTGTGAAGAGTAGACATATATGAGTCGTCAAAGGTCACTGAGGTAATTTTTCCTTCATCTATTGTTTCTTGTAACACATCACAAACATTTGCCCCAGCTTTTAAGGTAACGGTGAAACTCGATGTTCCGGCAGGATCTTGAATTTGCAAAGAGACAGTATTTGCTAATTGGGGGGTGGGGAGTGGTGTGGCTGTGGTGACGGGTAATTGTGTGGTGTTATTAACAGAACTCGCTTGTTTATACGTTATTTTATTGGGTTCTGTTTCAGAATTTTGCGTGCGTGGAGAAGAAACCGGATTTGGGTTAATTGTAGGTGTAACAACTATTTTTTCTTTTATCGTTTGGCTGGGGTCATTATTAATAGTTTTCATTCCTAAAACAGCTTCAGAAGTTGGTGAAGGAATGATTTTAAGATGAACTGCGCCTTTTTCACTTTGCACTTTCTTTGACGCATAACTTTCGCTCTGAGGTTTGGGAGAAAAAGCATATGCAGTTGAGCCTGCAAATACTAATGCAATAAGAATGATGCCATATGGGAGAACTTTTTTTAGATAAAATCTTGGGCGAAATATTTTTTTCATTTAGACCATTTTTTCGGCAGAGTTAAGATCTAAAGAATAAAAAAACTTCTCGAGTGAGAAGTTAAGAAGTATTATTCAGACTTCTTTTCCTTTGCTCGAAGGATAGAATTATAAAAATCAAAGGTCTGCGATCTGACTGTACAGTTACGGCATAGCGCTGAGTTTCACAGCTTTCGGAACCTTTAACCGGATTAGATTGTAGAGACAATATATCATGACATCTTCAGTAAGTGTCAATTGGATCTTTTTATATCACAGAGTACTACAGTTACAGTTTAAGCAAAATAAATATGAAGCTAAGCAGCCAATAATTCTTGTAAATGTTGGCAGGCAAATTCACTAACCATTGCACGATTTTCAGCTTGAACTGATAAATGTCTTCCTAATATATATCTAATGTGTCCAGCATTTCCCCACATGCTTTCTTGATCTAACGTCATTTCATCAATTGGATTTATAATTGCTGCCGTTCTATTTGCGAGATCGGGGTGAAGAGGATGTTGTGATGGAAGTAGATCTGGATTTTTTTCAAGCGCTGCAATTGTGCTGGCATCATGTTGTCCAACTTGTAATATAGCCAGCGAAAAACAGAATGGCATATTTTATTGAAGAGTAATTTTCATACAGCTGTGCATGAAAAAATGTGGCAGATATGCTAAAGTGGCTGCTCACTGCCATGATAAAACTTGCCCTGTCCACTGATGAAGTTT
>JBBSGT010000080.1:0-4274 GCA_038253825.1 Candidatus Levyibacteriota bacterium | reverse complement strand
TTTATCTGTTTCCCCAGTCCAATGAGATCTTTTCGCTCTTCGGGCAATAAAGAGAATGTTTTCATAGTGGAGAATTATTTTGAGGCTTTTTTGTGAAATTGTCAAATTTTACCGATATCTATTTTACGAGAGGTATATCTCACTTCTATACTCTAAGTGAATCAAGGTGTTGGATTCTCTTTTAATTTCGGCACACGGTATTTAGGTTTAAACTAAATTACTTTATCGATTACTACTCGGTATAGCTGTAGGTTTGGGGGTTGGTGTCACAATACCGTATTTCCCCACCATACAGTTGCCCCCATCAATGATACACGCCACATAAGTCTGTATCTCTGTATAGTCACCATTGCCAGCTCGGGGTGAAAGCACCCACTGGTTGCTATACTCTTGAATAATTGGTGGATTAACAAGAAGTCCTAACCGTCCTGTGGTGTTATCTCCCGTATCCATAATGGCGCTCGTTATCTTGGCCCCTTTCATCTTCTGAGCCAAATGAATAAAGTCTGGATATTCACTTTGTTTGATATCGGTGTTAATACTCTCTTTAAGCGTTGTTACTAAATTAACCAATTTTACGGGATTGAGAAATGTATCAACTGAAAACATCTTATCTTTAAAGGCTGTTATGACTTTCTCTTGCCGTTTGGAGCGGGAAAAATCAGACCCTTCAGGGCCCATGGCATGTCGTGAGCGTACGTACTTGAGTGCGGTTTCTCCATCCAAATGTTGTTTTCCTTTCGTAAAATGCAAATGTTCATATCGGCAGGCAAATGATCCTGATTCTGACGCACTCCCTGAAGCAATTTCCGCAGAAGCACTTGCAATTTGCGTTTCTGTCAGGCCACACGTACTGTTTTCTTTTCCTGAAATTGGATACTGATAATCATCAAAGGTGCGGTCCACATTGATATCGAGTCCTCCAGCAATATCTACTGCTTTGACAAAACCGCTAAAATCAATCTTTACGGCATAATTCACTGGTTGTCCGACTATTCCTCCAATAAGTTTTTTTGTATAAGAGAGTTCATTACCTGCTTGGTTTTCTTTCGCATAAGTATAGGCACTATTCACTTTGGCGCGAAGTTGCGGTACCCAAAGATCCCGGGGCAGTGAAACCAATGTTACTTTTTTCGTAGTGGGATTTATGCTGGCAAAGATAATTGTATCCGTCAGATCCGGACCATCGTGTGTCCCCCCACCCACACCTAGGAGAAGTAAGTTCACAGTTTTGCCCGGAGCTTCTTGTAAATTAATATCTTTTTGCATGATAGTTGACCACAAGATGTCGAGAATGCCATTATCTCTCCATAAGAGAACACCGCCAATTAAGAGACATGCGAGGATGAGTGCGATAAAAACTCTTTTGCGGACTGGCTTACGTCGGCGCACCGGACGCAAACGTGATTTTGGATGATAAACATTATCCATGATTAGGCATTGCTAATAAGTTGTGTGAACTTTTCAGCATCAAGACTTGCCCCACCAACAAGAACACCATCGATTGATGGAAGCTGTGTAAAGCTATGTACTTCGTCTGGAGTAACACTGCCACCGTAGAGAACTGAAATACCTGGATGTCCCCCCTTAACAGTATGTGCTACATTTTCTGCATCTTCCGGTGTATCAGGATGTCCAGTGCCAATAGCTGAAAGCGGCTCATATGCAACGATCTGAACCCCTTCAGGAATAGGAGTATCTTTACCTTGAATACAAAAAACTGGTTGCAATCCCCCAGCTAACGCAATTTGCACTTTTTTTGCGAGCAAGGCATCGTCTTCTTTAAAATAATTTCGTCGCTCCGAATGACCGATAATTGTATATGAGACAAATTCTTTAATTTGGTTTGCATTCATTTCCCCCGTATACGCACCCGGAGTAAATGGTGAAATATCTTGGGAACCAACAAAAATTGGCAGATTTTTCTCGATTATAAAATTTTTGAGTACAGACAAACTCGTAAACGAAGGACAAACAATGACTATCTTTTCCTCAATAGATGGGAACTGGAAATCGGAAAGGTTTTGTAACCATTCATGAGCCTCAGAAGCGGTTTTATTTGATTTCCAATTCGCGATGATAAAGAGCTTTTTCATATGTTACAATGGGTACTACCTCGTGCAATTTAACCATTATACTCTATGAAAGACACACTACTCAAGGATTTAAATCCCGAGCAACAAAAAGCGGTTCTGGCAACCGACGGACCTATGATTATCCTCGCCGGAGCGGGCTCAGGAAAGACTCGCGTTCTTACCCATAAAGTTATGTATCTCATGCTTGAGAAAAAAATCTCACCAGAATCAATCCTCATGATTACGTTTACCAATAAAGCCGCAAAAGAGATGAAAGAACGTATGCGACAATTTCTTCCGCATGAACCACTTCCCTGGATTGCGACCTTCCATGCTATGTGTGCCAAAATTCTCAGACGAGAAAGTCACCATCTTGGCTTCTCACATAATTTTGTCATTTACGATTCACAAGACCAACTGGATGCTGTCAAAGAAGCGATGCGCCGACTCGATATCTCAATCAGAGATTTTAAACCGCACTCTGTTCATGCCACAATTTCTCAGGCCAAAAATGAAATTATAACGGCACAAGAATATAAGAATTTTGCTCGCGGCTATTTTCAAGATACGGTTGGTAAAATATATCCTGTCTATCAAACCATCCTCAAAGAAAATGATGCCGTTGATTTCGATGATCTTATTTTGCACACCATCAAACTCTTCCGTGAGAATGAGCAGGTTCTCAAGCGATATCAGGAAAACTTTCAGTATGTTCTCATTGATGAATATCAAGATACGAATCGCGCCCAATATGTCCTGACCAAACTTCTTGCAGGCAAATGGAACAATATCTGTGTTGTGGGGGACTTCTCGCAAAGTATCTACAGTTGGCGTGGTGCAGATTATCGTAATTTGAGCCGTTTTAAAGACGATTTTGCCGGAACAAAAACATTTTCTCTTTCCCAGAATTACCGTTCAACCCAAAGAATTCTTGATGCGGCTTCCACTGTTATTGCCCGAAATACGAGTCATCCTGTTCTCAAGCTCTGGACGCAAAATCCAGATGGAGAAGAAATTGATCTCTATGAAGCTGAGAATGAACAAGATGAAGCGGATTTCATCATCCGCACTGTCGCTAATTTGGGATTAAAAAATCTTAAAAAAGTTGCTGTCTTGTATAGAACGAATGCCCAGTCACGTGTGATGGAAGAAGCATTACTACATCATGGTTTGCCGTATTTACTTGTCGGCGGCACACGCTTTTATGAACGTAAAGAAATTAAAGATGTCCTTTGCTATTTACGTGTTTTGTGCAACCCCAAGGATATGATGTCATACAAGCGAATGGGAAAGCTCGGCAAAGGAAGACTGAAAAAATTTCTCGATTTTCAACAATCCCTCCTTGCAAAAAATGAAACGACTCCAGAATCACAAGCACAGACAGAGTCCCCACAAGTCGTAGATCCCGCGCGGAGTGATAGAATGAGAACAATAAATTTACTTGATGGTGTTCTTCGTGCCACCAATTATCTTGATCTCTACGATGAAAAGGTTGAAGAAGATCGTGCCAGACTTGAAAATATTAAAGAATTACGTTCTGTTGCTATCGAATTTCCTGATCTGACTGATTTTTTGGAAAACGTCGCCCTTGTTGAACAGGAATATCATTCCGACAAACAAACTGATAGTGAAAGTAAAAATGCAATCACCATGATGACGCTCCATGCTGCCAAAGGACTTGAATTCCCCATTGTTTTTATGATTGGTATGGAAGAAGGTCTCTTTCCTCACAGTCGATCCCTCATGGACAAAGGCGAACTCGAGGAAGAACGAAGACTTGCCTATGTCGGTATGACCCGAGCCAAAGAAAAATTGTTTTTGACGTATGCAAGACGCAGACTTTTCTTCGGACAAAGAACTGCAAATACGGTGTCCAGATTTGTTATGGAATTACCAGAACACGTCATCTCCCAACGGGTTTCAGAAAAAGAAGACTTTTTCTAATCCTTAACGTATCTATGAAACGCCCATACACCTATCAACACAACAAGCGCCCCGAATAATTCTACCGGCACAATAAGTTCTTGATAAAATACAAAACCGAGAACCGGTGCAAAAACATTTTCTAAAAGCAGTAATTCCTGACTTCAAGGAAAAAAGCCACTTTTTAATTAATCCGTTTAGTATTTGTGCCTAAAAACACTGTTTTTGGTGATTTTTCCAGCTGTTTTGGGGTACCTAATGGGAGTAAAATAGAGG
>JBBSGT010000079.1:0-4422 GCA_038253825.1 Candidatus Levyibacteriota bacterium | reverse complement strand
TTATCTGTTTCCCCAGTCCAATGAGATCTTTTCGCTCTTCGGGCAATAAAGAGAATGTTTTCATAGTGGAGAATTATTTTGAGGCTTTTTTGTGAAATTGTCAAATTTTACCGATATCTATTTTACGAGAGGTATATATCAGATCTAAGGCTAGAAACGCAGATGGTGATATTTGACTATGTGGGAAACCTTTTACTAAGAAGTGTATAAACCGGCTTTTCTGTAAGCCGCAAGAATAAATGCTAGCTCATGAATGTGTGTTTGGGATACACCATTTGCTAGTAGTTCTGCAAAATGTTGATAGACACCTTTGTATTCTGATACTTGGTCAACAGTTTTTCTGTAGGGATCAACGCTCATAGGCATTATTCCGTCTTTGCTGAATATATTTTTCACAATATCAACAGTATATTCATGTCCGTCAGCTGTAAATATTACTTGTCGCACCTCAGGTCCGGTATTCATCCAGTCCATAGATATACTACCTCTTCCAGCTTGACCAAAGGTAAATTCAACTTGGGCTTTTGTCTCAACCTTGAAGTGCTCAACATTCTTAAATTGTGCATCACTTACTGTAAAACCCGGGAGGTTGGGAAGTACATACGTAACGATAGAAAGTGCATTAATCCCGCTATCCATTAACACACCTCCTCCAGAAATTTCAGGATTAAAAATCCATCCGTCACTTGCATGATAATTTGGAGCATATTCACTATATTGAATTCTTATTCCTGTAACATCTTTTCCTGTTAATTCTTTTCTTGCTGCTTCCACAACCGGGTGGTATCTTGCATGAAATGACATAAAGAGAACTTTTTCTTTCTGTTTTGCCATAGCAATCATTTGATTACATTGATCAACAGTTAAAGCATGGGGCTTTTCAACTAATACATGTTTTCCAGCAGAAAGTGCATCTATTGCTATCTCGAAATGAGTACTGGGAGGAGTGGCTATGCTTACAGCTTCAATAGCAGGATTTTTCAATATTTCTGTATAATTATTAGTAAATCTCACCGTATCTTTCATTGATTTTTTCTCAATATCAGAAACCATTTGAAGAGAAAACTGAGATCTGACTGTTTTTAAGGCATCATACTGAATTTTTCCACAGCTACCAAATCCTATTAGTCCTAAATTAAATGGGAGATTTCGTAATTCAGTCTTTTTTTGCTTTATTGGAAATCTCGCTGCATTCATATCAGCAAGCATACCTTTAAATTGCTTTTGTGTCAAAAATCTTAACGGTGACAGGTAGGATTACCCGCAGGTGAAACAAGATTTACCAAGTTTTCTCAAAAATTAATGTGCAATACTGCCTTTTTATTTCCTCAATAGATGAAGCTTTTTTCGTGGGCCTACTGGTTTGTTGGCAAGATTTTTTTCAATTTCTTCTGAAATTTTTTCTTTTCCTTGGGCAAATGTCTCAGGATGTGTTGCTCGCCATTCTGACCAGAGTGTTACCAGTACTGCTTGTACTACTCCCGCAACAGGTGAAGCGAAAAGTGCGCCCACTATGCCAAATAGTTCTGAACCGACAATAAGGGCGATAATAGAAACAAGTGGGTGAAGCCCTAATGCTTTTCCAACAATTCTCGGCCCAAGAATATCTCCCTCAACAATATGCATAATAATAAAATAACCTAAGACCAAAAGAGCGATAAACCATCCCTGCGTTAGAGCAAGCAGCACACAAATTGCCCCTGAGATGAATGTTCCTAGAATAGGAATAAATGCTAATATAAAAGCTAAAACACCAATCAGGATTGCATAAGGAACATGAAAAAGCGCCATCCCGATCCCAATAAGAAACCCGATAATTGCCGCCAGTAATACTTGTCCACGAATATATCCCCCTACAATTCGTTCTAACGTAAGGAGAAGAAAGTTGACTCTTCTTTGCTGAGTCAGAGGAGTATTATTTTTTAGCCAGCTTGTCATTCGAGTTCCATCAATAAGAAGATAAATACTCAGGATTGCAATAAGCAGTATGTCCAGAATAAACGAGAAAATACCACGCAAGAACGGTACGATACTACCGGTTAAATGTTCAGCTTGTGTCGTTAATTGTTCGGAGGCTTGTGCAATTTGGATTTGGGAAATACCAAACCGTTCTAGCGTAAGAAAAAGAGGTGATGCTCCTTGTCCCTTTGGTGCGAGTACATAATTAATATGATGAGAAAGAGTACTCAGTTGCACGATAGCAGTACTTACGACAAAATATATAAGCGCGCTTAATCCGAGCAGAACCACCAGATAAACAAAAAGTATGGCAAAAAAGCGAGGCATAAAACGTTCAAGGAAGCGAACACCCGGAAAGAGCGCATGTGCAAGAAATGCAGCAATCACTAAAAGCAAAAGCGCATGACTTATCTGTCCTAGAAGCCAAAAGAATATGATAACGACCGCAAGCCAACCAATAATTGCCAGAGGAAGATCACGTTGTTCTCTGGAAATTGCAGGAGAAGATCTTGTCGTTTCGGAAGTTAGTAAAAGTTTTTTGCGACCGGTTGGTTCTCTGTCCATAGTTTTATAATACTAAGGCATTAGAAGTATTATAACAGTATCATACGCTGGATCTCAAGTTTGTATTCTACATCTCCATCATAAATTGATATACAAAACTTTTTATGCTGGGATATGAGAGACATCATTCCAAATTTTAAGCTTCCATCCCTCGTTTTCCACTCACACCTGGTCCAAATGGGAACGAAACCCAAGTGACAATATGGTGAAATTTATTCGGGTAATAGAGAGTTATGCAGCCTGTGTGGTAATAAAGTCGTGATGAACTGAGAGTAGCGCTGCTAGAGAAATAAATGACACATTCACCTCATCTCTCTTAAACACGAAAACTGTTACTGCCGCAGCAATTGTCACTCCGGCAGCTCCGATTCCTAGCAGTGCATAAAAAGGTATCCCATTTTATGCCGTGCTGATAGTTATTTCAGTGATTGGTCGAACCGGCGAGCAAACCGTTACCTAAGATTGCAAATAAGGCTCATAAAACTGATATACTCATATATAAAGTGTTGCAGAAAAGCTAGAGAGAAAAATACTATGACAAAATATTTTATTGGGGTTGCTTCAAGAGAGCATGTACTGTTAGGAGTAAAGCAAGTCATTGCCCAAATTGGTCATGGCAAGCGGTCAGGTCTTGCGAGAATGAATCAAGGAGATTGGTTTATCTATTACTCACCCAAAGTAGCTCTTAATTCTAAAGAACCTTTACGGGTTTTTATGGCACTTGGACAAATTGCAGATAATGAGATCTATCAAGTTGAAGTATCAGAATCTTTTAAGCCTTTTCGAAGAAAGGTAGCATATGAAAAAATAACAGAAGCTCCCATTCAGCCGCTTATAAACCAACTGTCATTTATCAAAAAAAATCATGGGGATACGTTTTTAGATATGGATTGGTGGAAATACCATAAAATGATTTTGATCTTATTGCAAATGAAATGAGGAAATAGTATGCGAAGTATTGTCGGCAGTGAATTACAAAAAATTCCTGGGGTTGGGAAAAGCATATCCCAGGACTTATATAATATCGGTATTCACTCTATCAAGGATTTGAAGGGTAAGAATCCAGAAAAACTATTCGAGCAATCCAATAAATTCGCAGGGACTGGACAAGACAGATGCTTGCTCTATGTTTTTCGCTGTGCAGTTTATTATGCGGAACATTCAAATCATGACCCTGAAAAATTAAAGTGGTGGAATTGGAAAGATAAAAGCAAAGTAGAATAACAAAAAGTATGAAACTTGGGAAAACCTTATACCTAACAGACAGAAAATCATGGAGAGCATGGCTTGCCAAAAATCACAGTACAGAGACAGAAATCTGGCTGATATATTATCGTAAAGAAACTGGCAAGCCTCGTATCTCCTATAATGATGCAGTCGAAGAAGCGCTTTGTTATGGGTGGATTGATAGTACGGTCAATGGAATAGACAAGGACCGATTCGCGCAAAGATTCTCTGTGAGAAAAAGGACAAGTGTTTTTTCTCAAATGAACAAAGAGCGAATATATACTCTTATAGCTCAAAAGAAAATTACCAAAGCAGGACTTGACGCAATAGCCCATGTATTTGATCCAGCAAAAGATACTGCAGAACATTTTTTCATTGCCCCTGATATTCTTGAACCACTCAAAGCTGATAAGGAAGCGTGGAAGAACTATCAAAAATTTCCCGATCCATATAAGAGAATTCGAATCGCATTTATTGCGAGCCGTAGGCGACACGGTACTGAAAAATTTCAAAATTCACTTAAGCATTTTATAGATATAGCCAGCGAAAAACAGAATGGCATATTTTATTGAAGAGTAATTTTCATACAGCTGTGCATGAAAAAATGTGGCAGATATGCTAAAGTGGCTGCTCACTGCCATGATAAAACTTGCCCTGTCCACTGATGAAGTT
>JBBSGT010000078.1:0-4666 GCA_038253825.1 Candidatus Levyibacteriota bacterium | reverse complement strand
TTAAACCACTCAAATATACCCTGAGGAAAAATTAGTTCAAAGATTTCTTTATTGAGTTTCATTGGATACGCTCCCGTTAATAACTCACATTTTATATTATCCCAGCGTTCCTGTATATCCCACTATTGCGTATGATCCAGATTATCCTGGATTATTACAACAGATTCACAATCCGCCGATAATTCTCTACGGAAAAGGAAACAGGAAGTGTTTGGAAGACGCTACTATAAAACTCGCAGTAGTCGGAACGCGAAAAATTACTGACTATGGAAAACAAGTGACGGAGTTGCTGGTTTCTGAGTTGGCAGTCTCAGGTTGTGTTATTATTTCCGGATTGGCAATGGGTGTTGATGCCGTTGCACATCAAGCCACTCTTGACGCTCATGGTAAAACGATTGCAGTTCTTGGCAGCGGGGTGGATACTTGCACACCGCAAGAAAATATACGATTGTACGATCGGATTTTGGCACAGGATGGATTAATTATCTCTGAAACTCCACTCGGACAACAACCGAATAAAGGTTCATTTCCTGCTAGAAATCGGATCATTGCTGGATTATCACAGGGTGTATTGGTAACTGAAGGAGCAGAGGACAGTGGGAGTTTGATTACAGCCAATGATGCGTTCAGAAATAACAGAAACGTTTTTGCGGTTCCCGGCCCGATTACTTCCGCTGTTTCCAAAGGTCCAATTTTACTAATTCATAAAGGTGCAAAAATGGTAACCACTGCTAAAGAAATTATGAACGAATTAGGAATTGTGAATAAAGAATTAACGTCTACGAAGAAAATTATTACTGCTGATACAAAGGAAGAACAACAAATAATTGATGTCTTACAAAACGAAAATTTATCATTTGATGATATTGTTCGTCAGACCGGTTTGGCATCAGCAAAAGTAGGCACCCTTTTGTCGCTGATGGAGTTGAAGGGATATGTGAGGAGTGCAGACGCAAGTTTTTTTAGCTTGACAATATAACCACTGGACAGTATACTCAAAAGTAATTAAGAGTGATGGAGAGAGACTTGGCTCAATGACCCATCCGGCAACCCTGAGGAAACTCGAAGGGTGCCACACCCAAACCCATTCGGGAAGGATTAGCTCCAAAAAAGTAACCCCCCTTAGGGAGGTTTTTTCATTTTATGAACACTACAAAAAAAAATAAAAAGGGATTACTTGATCGTTTAAGAACAGGTACTATACTTTGTGCTGAGGGTTATTTATTCGAATTGGAACGTCGTGGCTACCTTAAAGCTGGTGCATATGTTCCTGAAGTGGTTTTGGATTATCCTGATGCTGTACGCGAACTACATCGTGAATTTTTGCGAGCGGGAAGCGATGTTATAGAAGCATTTACCTACTATGCACATCGAGACAAGCTGCGAGTTATTGGACGGGAGAATGATCTTGAACCATTGAATCGACAGGCACTTAGAATGGCGAAGGAGATTGCACAAGAAGGGAATGCTCTCGTTGCAGGTAATATCTGCAATACATGGGTTTATGATCCTGATCATAAAGAAGAGACAGGAAAAACTGTTCGAGCGATGTATGAAGAACAAGTCAAATGGGCAGTGGAGGAAGGTGCAGATTTTATTGTTGCCGAGACTATTACATATATTGGTGAAGCACTCATTGCGCTGGAAGTAATAAAAAAATATAAACTTCCGGCAGTCATTATGCTAACACCAAGTTATTCCAAAAGCGGTGATGGGTTTGATTGGATAGAGGGTTGCAAAATGATTGAAGCCCAAGGTGCAGATGTAGTTGGTTTTAATTGCCAGGTTGGTCCTGAAACGATGATGCCACTTCTGAAAAAATTGCGAAAGAACGTCACATGTTATACTGCCGCGCTTCCTGTTCCATATCATACAACGAAAGAGTATCCTGGAATGTGGTTTTTACAATACAAAGGTAAAAGAGCATTTCCGACAGATCTTGATCCGTTTGTTTGTACTCGTTCTGAAATGGCTGACTTTGCAAAACAGGCCGAAGAAATTGGTATTAATTATATCGGTATCTGTTGTGGCGCTGGTCCGCATCATGTCCGTTCTATGGCTGAGGCCTTGGGCAGAACTGTTCCAGCAAGTAAATATTCAGCAGATATGTCTCAACATGGGCACTATGGCTCTACAAAAGTCGTCCGTAAACATGAAAGTAAGGTATACAAGGACAAATGAATTTAAGTAGAAAGTAATCTCCCACTTGACACCCACTGTATAATCTAAGTTAGAATTGAATTCATTATGAAGCATTTAGTTATTGTTGAATCACCAACCAAAGCAAAAACAATTTCCCGTTTCTTGGGAAAAGACTACGATATCAAATTTTCCATGGGGCATATTATGGATCTTCCCAAAAGTAAATTGGGGATTGATATCGAACATAATTTTGCACCTCAGTACGAGGTCATTGCTGATAAAAAGAAATTGATTAGCGAACTCCAAACCGCAGCCAAATCTGCAGACGTAGTATTGCTCGCAACTGACCCTGACCGAGAAGGTGAGGCCATTTCGGCCAACATCCAAGAAATATTGACTGATGGAGAAGCCAAAGTGAAGAAAGAAAAATTCAAACGAATTGTCTTCCATGAAATTACTGAAGGAGCTATCAGAGAAGCTTTGGACAATCCACGTGAAGTAGATGAGCATCTTGTCGGTGCACAGACGGCACGCCGTGTGCTGGATCGTTTGGTGGGTTATCAGATATCACCAGTGTTATGGAAAAAAGTTCGTCGTGGACTTTCCGCCGGTCGTGTCCAAAGTGTGGCATTGCGATTGCTGGTGGAGCGAGAGCGCGAGATAGAAAAGTTTGGGAAAGAAAATTACTGGACGATCCATGCTATGCTGCATAATCAAGAGGCTAAGACACCGACAGAATTTGAATTAATTGAAATCAATAAAGCAAAAATCAGTGTTCAGCAAAAACTACACTTATATGATGGTGATTACAACTTCGGTAAAACAATTATTGATACACAGGAAAAAGCGGATCAGATCGTTGCTGATTTGACTCGACAACAGTTCTCGGTTGCGGATGTAACGACTCGCGAAACCAAGAGAAGTCCGTATCCACCGTTTACGACATCTACGTTACAACAACAAGCAGCACAGCGCTACGGGTTACCGGGAAAACGCACCATGAGTCTCGCGCAAAAATTATATGAGGAAGGATATATTACCTATCATCGTACTGACTCTGTCACGATGTCTCCCGTTGCTATCAAACAAATCCGTGAGTACGTCCAAAAAGAATATGGTGACAAATATATTCCTGCCGCACCTCGCGCATATTTCACCAAACAAAAAAATGCGCAAGAAGCACATGAAGCGATTCGTCCGACGAAGTTTAATCATACAGCTGATCGGGTAAAAGCAGATCTTGGCGATGCCTATGCCAAGTTATATGATTTGATTTGGCGACGGGCCGTTGCGGCGCAAATGACTGATGCGTTGATCGAATCCACTGGCGTTATCGTCGATACGCAAAAAGAGGGGACAGTCTATCGTTTGAAAGCCAACGGGTCAGTTCTTGTTTTTGATGGTTTCCTCAAATTAACACCACAAGCACTTGAAGATAACCGTTTACCGAAATTTACCACCGGTGAAAAGTTAGATTTGGTGAAAGCTCGTGCTGATGCCCATGAAACAACACCGCCGCCGAGATATAATGATGCATCCTTGATCAAAACGTTGGAAGAAAAGGGGATTGGTCGTCCGTCAACCTATGCATCGATTATTTCAACGATTACCGATCGCGGTTACGTCGAACGAGTTGAAAGAAAATTCTTGCCAACGGCTGTGGGTATCGCAGTCAATGATTTCTTGGTGAAGAATTTCTCAACAATTGATGATGTGCCGTTTACGGCTTCGATGGAAGATGAATTGGATCGAATCGCAAATGGTGAGAAAAATTGGAAAGCAATGATGCATGAATTTTATCAACCATTTGCGAAAACAATTGCTGATGTGGAAAATGCAGAACGAGTCAAAATTCCGGTTGAGGATACAGGGGAAGAATGTCCGCAGTGTCATGAAGGACAAATTGTTGTGCGGACTGGAAAGTTTGGAAAATTCTTTTCTTGCAGCAGATTTCCTGAATGTCGTTTTACCAAACCATTTGTTGAAGAAACCAATGTCTTATGTCCCAAGGACGATGGCAAAATTATTATTAAAAAGACCAGAAAAGGTCGCAAATTCTTCGGCTGCAGCAACTATCCAAATTGCGATTTTGCCGCTTGGAAATTGGAAGATATAAAAACAGGTGGTGCAACAAGTGCACCAAAAAAGAAAAAGGTAGCCCGCAAAACCTCCACAAAGAAGAAATAACACAAATTACCTCGGTTTGCGGCCAGGGATGACGTAATAATGGTTATCTACTAAAAGAGAATGTCGAGAGGATAGCAGTAAATGTCTCTTGATACTTTTTGAACGGCACATCCGCGATAGGAGGATTTGCATTTGGAACTGCATGTGGTGTGCCAAGTGTTATATTATAGGTATAATTTCCATTCGCAATATAGATACCTGAATTCTAGGTGGAAGTGCATCACTCTGTAGTGGTAACGTGAAGTTTTGCCATCATCTCATAAGGGGTAAGGTATTGCAAGCATTTTCTGGGAGTGGAGTTTAGCTTGTATTCTAAGGCAGCAATATACTCATCAGA
>JBBSGT010000077.1:0-4762 GCA_038253825.1 Candidatus Levyibacteriota bacterium | reverse complement strand
TTTTATCTGTTTCCCCAGTCCAATGAGATCTTTTCGCTCTTCGGGCAATAAAGAGAATGTTTTCATAGTGGAGAATTATTTTGAGGCTTTTTTGTGAAATTGTCAAATTTTACCGATATCTATTTTACGAGAGGTATATAATCCTGACGTTGCCAAAAGAAAAGCACTGAGCAAAGCAACTTTTTTATCAAACAACTCTTCGGCGATTCGGTAAAGTGCATAGATTCCTAGCGCACCCAGCAAGAATCCAATTGCACTTATTGACCAAGAACCAAATAATTTAAAAAAAAGATCAAAAAGTAAAAGTTTAAACGGCGGGTGAGAGAGAGGTCCATTGAGGAAGTGACCATTATAGACCGCCTGAGCCCATTTAAACTCGACTTCACCATCCCCGCTTGGGATAAGCGACATAAAAGGAAGTTTAATGAGGAGAAATAAGAAAAGAGGCAAAAGGATCACAATTTAATTGTATGTTTATTTCTTCTAGTAAGTCAATGAATTAGCAAAGCTAGGAAGTGACTTCTGCGAGGGAGATTTTGATGCGTTTGTCGTGTTTCATGGCCTTGACTTTCATACTGTTGCGGATACTTCTGATAACTTTTCCTTCTTTACCGATAACCTTGCCCATATCTTCAGGAGCAACAGTAATAATTAAATTGAGAATGCCGTCTTCCTCGTTTTCGTCAATCGAAACTGCGTCAGGATTATCGACAATTGCTGAAACAATAAAATGGAGTGTATCTTTCATCTTTATTTTACTAACTCACGTACTGTATCTGAAGGCTGCGCGCCCACACTAATCCAATGCTCGTATTTCTTCATATCAATTTTCTTTTTCTTATTATCTTTACTCATTTCGTACCAGCCAAGCATGTCGATGAAACCGCCATCGCGTTTACTTCTTTTTTCTTTAACGACAAGACGGAACTTTCGTTCGCCTTTTTTGCCGGTTCTGGTAAGTCGTATTACTAATGACATATCACTAAAGAGTATTCTATCATTTTTTGCCTAGCTTCTCAAGTATTAGGACTTTTTGATTTATCTACATGTTCAAGAGCTCGCTCGGCTGCGTGTTCTTCTGCTTCTTGTTTGGACTTGCCTTGACCTTGGCCGATGAGCTGCTCTTGGACAAAGACACCGATGGTAAATTGTTTGGCATGTGCAGGGCCTTCTTCCGCAAGCACCTTATAAAGAGGTGAGTTTTGTTTGCGCGCTTGCACATATTCCTGCAAAAGACTTTTTGGATCTTTGAAAACTTTCTTTTCTACATATACTTCAATTTCAGGGATCAGCACTGCAAAAAGAAATGTTCGTACAGATTCAATTCCCTGATCCATGAACATCGCGCCGATTACCGCTTCAAATGTGTTGGCGAGGATAGAATCATTTTCTCGACCTTTTGAATCTTCCTCTCCTTTTGAAAGCATGAGGTGATCGCCAAAAGTGAGCTTCTTTGCAGTTTTTGCAAGACTTTTTGTATTTACGACCAAGGATCGAAGGTTTGTTAAAATCCCTTCATCAAAGTCAGGATACGTCTTGTACAAATGATCTGACACCACAAATGAAAGGATACTATCGCCCAAAAATTCAAGCCGTTCATTGGATTCAATTGGCTCTTTAGACTCATTCAGGTAGGAACGATGAATGAATGCTTGTTGCAATAATTTTGGATTTTTAAATTCAGGTAAATTATTCATTGCCTTTTGTTATATGTCCCAAAACGCCATTTACGAAACCGGGACTTGTTTCGTTTGCGAATTCTTTTGCTAACTCGACTGCTTCATCGATAACGACATTTTGGGGAGCTTTCTTATCAATCAAAAGCTCATACGTTGCCAATCGAAGAATTGCCAAATCGACACGATTAATTTTATCGACAGGATAATTAGGGGCTGCTTTTTTGATTTGCTCATCGAGTGCTTCAACATGTTTGAGAATTTCTTTACTTTCAGGGCTAACTTCTTGTTTGTGAAATTCTGTACTAAACAGTTCTTGAACAAGATGTTGTCTTCTCTGATGTCGTGGATCGTAAGATGTTTTCATTTTGTACGAAAAGCAAAATATCGGCTATTCGTACTCATTTGTATGTGTGATTGCCGAAGGGGAACCTAATCTCACATGCGAATTATTACGAATTTGCTGGCGTATTCGCGTTTGCTTGTTTTACTTTAATAACTTGTTGACCTTTGTAAAATCCACATGCTTCACAAACTCTGTGAGAGACTTGAGGAGCGCCGCAATTTGGGCATACAACTGATTTAGTTACAGTTAACGAAATACTTGCTCGTCTTTTGCCTTGGCGTGCTCTGGAATGTCTTTTCTTTGGCTCTTGTGACATAACCGTATTTTACCTTATTTCTGCCTCGCTTGCAAGAAGCGAGTGAAACAAGTTATCATTACAATATGAATCGCGCAATTGAATACGTTTTTCTTGCGAGTGGAGTGGGCGTAACTCCTTTTCGGAGTATTATTAAGCATCATCTTGAACACAAAAAGAAGCTTAATGCGACGCTCTTTCATTTTTCTGGTTCACAAGAGGAATTACTATTTCGCGAAATATTTGAGAATGCAGTTACACAAATCGGCATTACGTTCGTTCCTGTTCTGAAAGGGAGGTTCTCTCGAGAAATGCTTAAAGAATATATTGTTGCTATACATAAGCCAACATATTATATTTCGGGGTCTGAAACTTTTATTAATACTGTACGGGAAGAACTATTGTCTCTTACTATTTCAGAAGAGCAAATAAAAACCGATATTTTTTCAGGATATTGATCTTGACATGTAGGAAAATTTTGCGTTAGACTATGAGCAGCTATGGTTAATCAAACAACCTCAAATCAATCTTCAGCAAAATCTTCACAAACAAATACAATTCTCCATTTTAAACGTCCATTTCGTTCACCTCTTTTAAATGGTTTGGTGTTTGTAGGAGTTGTTTTATTGGGATTATTTATGACATACAATTTCGTGGTTCACCAATTAACACAACTCGCTGGTGATTCTACTATGAAGGTTGAGAATCCAACTCTTCAACCCCAATCGACTCCCCTGCCTACTGATCCAACACATCCTTATTAACTCTGAGGATGCTTCGAACTTTTGCTATAATATTTGAAATGAAAATTATTCTGCTAGGCAGTATTCCAAAAGGTGATGAGGTCAGAAAAAGTTGGACTGACTGGAAAACGGATTATATTCAGAAGCTAAGTAGAGCTATTCCTGATGTGAACTTTCTTCATGGTGACTTAATTAGTGATAAGGAAGGACCTGAGATAGTCGTAGGACATGACTTATATCTTATTAAGCATTCTGATATTGCAATTGTTCACGCTACCTCAAAAATTGGCGCTGGAACTGCACAAGAAATACTTATGGCAAAACAATTCAATAAACCTGTCATAGCAATTATTCCCAAAGACACTCATCACAGAAAATCGAATGTAGTCTTTCATGGAACATTAATTGACGATTTTATTAATCCTTTTCTTTTTATTTCGACTGACTTTGTTGCAGAAAGTATAGAAGATGCAATTACATGGATAAAGAATTATTCAAAAAATTCGCATGCAATTAAGATCAAAGACTTTTCAGTAATGGAGCAATGTATAGATATTTTTGAAAAACAATTTCCTGAACTCGCTACAAAATATAAAAATCAAGGATGGTAGGAACTATTGGTTGGGGAACAGAGCAATAAATGGTTGTAATATCCCACTTTAAAAAAGTCTCTTTCATGCCAAACCGTTCGAATATTGTCTATTAATACTCGCTATTTATTTTTAGTTTTAAAATTTGTGATCATTTTGTAAGCAGTGTTACATGGAAAAAATTTGTCGCTCTGGCAAATTTTTTATCAGCTGTTACTAATAGGGCATCTTTAGATTTTGCAATGACAGCATATAACATGTCATACACGGATGTTCTATATTGATTTGCTAAGAGCGCTGCCTCGACAACCGCCTCATGCGTTATCTGATGTTTTCGAAATTGAGCTTCATATAGAAATGCCATTCCTTCTGAGATATCATCTTTTGATAGGACTTTATTTGTTGCTAAAGCATTCGCTGCTTCAATATAAAAAAGCTCTGGGACAATAATCTCGTTAATCTTCTCGATATGGTTTTTATAGAGTATTAATGCTTCTTCATGACCATCTTCATCCGCTCGTAACCATTTAATTGCAATTGAAGTGTCTACAATAATCATTGTTGGTATCGGGCATCAATGACAGCTTGCGTTAAATTCAGGCCAGGACTTTTTACAGCTATCCTTTGGCTAAATTTTTCCATTCTTTGCAATAATTCCTGTTTTTCGTTACTATCAATTTTTTTATCTTCCGATAATTTTTCTCTAATTACCGCTGCTACGCTTTTTCGTTCTTGAGCAGCTTTCATTTTTAACTCCATATAGAGATCTTCGGGAAGCCGTAAATTTGTGGTTATCCAGTTCATGCTACAATTGTACTAATGTACTAAAACCTTGTCAAGTATCCATTTGTAACACCCTTCTTAAGGGAATGGATACTGGTTCCAACGTGGTAAGCTAACCCTTGTCAATCATTATTTGGCCGTCAAATTGTGCCAAGAAATATTTGCTAGCAATAATACATGTGAACCTTTGATATAGCCAGCGAAAAACAGAATGGCATATTTTATTGAAGAGTAATTTTCATACAGCTGTGCATGAAAAAATGTGGCAGATATGCTAAAGTGGCTGCTCACTGCCATGATAAAACTTGCCCTGTCCACTGATGAAGTTT
>JBBSGT010000076.1:0-4815 GCA_038253825.1 Candidatus Levyibacteriota bacterium | reverse complement strand
AGCACCATGAGAATGAGTTTGTTCGTGAAGATGAGCATGTTAATGGCATTGAATCGTATTGGTCATGGACAAAAAGAAGAGCAATCAAGTTCAATGGGATTAAAAAGACTGAGTTTTCTCAGTTTCTCCTAGAAAGTGAGTTTCTAGTCAGTACCCAAGATTATATAAGGTTGTATACGTTAGGCACGAGATATCTTTTAACCTTCCAGTATAAAGTAGGGTTTTGTAGCTAAACCTTAGATTATACTTGACAGTTTAGGTTTGGTGCCATATACTACTTTGTATGGACAGAGAAGTTCTTCAGACACTTTTAACTACTTGGAATCCTCATTTTACTGATCCCTCTAAGGGGAAATGGGTAGGTAGTGTTCCGCGTGAGAAATATCTTGAACGTTTGAAAAAACTTATAGATATTCGGCATGTGCTGACTTTGACTGGAGTTAGGCGTGCTGGTAAGTCAACACTGATGCAGCAACTAATGCAGCATCTTATTGTTGAAAAGGGCGTTCCTGCTAAAAATGTTGTTTATCTTTTTTTAGAAGATATCCTTGTTCAGCAGCATCTTTCTTTAGGCTCAAAACTCCTTGAAGATTTATATAACTTCTATTTAGAAACCTACAATCCACAAGGTAAGGTCTATCTATTTTTAGATGAAATACAAGGCGTAAAAGATTTTAATCGTTGGATAAGTAGTAAATATGAACGTCAAGAATCCGTAAAATTTGTTCTGTCTGGTTCACGACGGTCGCTTATAGAATCTGAGTCAGCAACAGTACTGACAGGCAGAAATGTACAAATAGATGTGTATCCTCTCAACTTCTATGAATACTTGGGAATAAAAGGAGTTAGGATAGAGGGTGAAGCGAGTATAGAATCTCTTCAACAAGCGAATTTCAACCAACAAACAAGCATACTTCATCATTTAGGTAACTATCTTAAGGAAGGAGGCTATCCCGAGATAGTTCTAGCAGAAAATGAAGAAGTGAAACGAGAAATAGCTTCGAGTTATTATCGAGACACGGTAACAAGGGATGTTGTAGTGCCAAATGGCGTTCGAAATCAAGGAGATGTAGAAATATTAGGCTTGCAGATAATGTCTGATTTTACAAAAACTCATACATATAGTAGCCTTTCTCGACCACAAAAATTATCTATTGATTCCACAAAAGCATATCTTGATTATTTTGAGCGGGCTTATCTGTTTTTTGAGAGTAAACATTTCTCATATAAAACTAAAGAAACACAAGATGTACAAAGAGCGAGAAAGATTTATGTAGTTGATAACGGATTACGTAATTTCAATGTGCCACTTCTGAGACCTGATCTTGGTCAGTGTGCAGAAAATATTGCGTATATAGAGCTTCGCAAGCAAAACGCAGCAGTCCATTACTGGAAGGGTAAAAAAGAAATAGATTTTGTTACCATGAATCCAACGCTTGCCTTTTATAATGTTTCTTATACTGACCAACCACATGACCGAGAAATAGAAGGTATGGTTGAGGGATTAAAAGAATTTAATTTGAGTAGCGGTATTGTGCTTACAAAAAATTATTTTGATAAAAAAGAAGTAGAAGGAAAGAAAATAGACTTTATTCCTCTTTGGGCATGGCTTATTTTGAACGGGAGAGTATTCTTCAAAGAAGCCATAGTATAGAGATCTCCTCAGTAGTCTCAATGTTGCATTTCAAATCCTTATAAACTATTATGGCACTGTCGACGAATTAGCCTTGTAGGCTCAAAGAATTCATTCTTGTGCGACATGGTTCATCATTTTGTTGTATCTCAGTTTTTACCAATTTATGGTAAGATGTGATGAGTATGCCGTCATTTAATTGGATCGGAAAAGATAAAGTAGAAAATCATGATAATGAGCTGCCATTCAGGGTATTAAAACCCAACAAATCACTTTCTGTTGGAACGGATCAAAATTTACTGATTGAAGGTGATAACCTCGAGGCATTAAAGGCACTCATGCCATTCTACTACAATAAAATCAAGTGTATTTATATTGACCCTCCCTACAATACAGGTAACGAAAAATGGGTTTACAACGATAAAGTGAATTCACCTCAAATCAAAGCGTGGCTTAATAAAGTCGTAGGAGCAGAAGGAGAAGATTTATGTAGGCATGATAAATGGCTGTGCATGATGTATCCAAGATTGAAATTACTTCGTGAGCTCTTGAATGACGATGGGATTATTTTTATTTCTATTAATGATAACGAGGTTACAAATTTACGAAATATATGTGATGAAATTTTTGGCATATCTAATTTTGTTGCTCAAATAACGTGGAAAAATAAATACGGACCTGGCGCAATGACAAAAGGTTTCGGAAACATAAATGAGTTTATACTATGCTATTCAAAAACTCCTCTTAAAAGTATTGAGGCACCATTATCAGATGAAGAAATTAAAAAATATAAAAACAAAGATGAAAAATTTCATATAAGAGGTGGTTTCATTACACAACCGTTAGCTACTTTGAGCAAAGATGATCGACCTAATTTAACATATACAATTTATCATAATGGTGAAGCAATAATGCCTAATAAACAATGGATTTGGGAAAAGAATCGCATGGAAACAGCAATCAGAAATAATGAGGTAATTTTTAGAAAAAGTGATGATGGTAAATGGAGTGTTAGGTTTAAGCAATATCTGAAGGATGAAAATGGCAAAATTCGCATGGCTAAACCATTATCTATTTTACTTGGACCATATAATCAAGATGGCACAAATGAAATAAGAAACATTTTTGGAAATGTAGCATTTAATAACCCTAAGCCTTCTCAACTCATTAAGTATTTGTTTTCGATGAAAATTAATGGTACTGACAGCTTCGAAGGAATCTTCTTAGACTCTTTTGCAGGTTCTGGAACGACAGGTCAAGCAGTTATGGAGTTAAATAAAGAAGATGGAGGGAATAGAAAGTATATCTTGGTTGAGCTTGAGAGAGAAATTGCAAAAGACATTACAACTAAACGCCTTAAAAAAGTTATTGAAGGGTACGACGGAGCTAAATTTCCTGATGGTACAGGACAAGGATTTCAATATCTTGATCTGAACGGCGAACTTTTTGATAGTAATGGATTTATAAATAAATCAGCAACCTATGAAGACATGGGATCGTATATTTACTTCACAGAAACGCATAATTATCTTGATTTGCAAAGCATTAGCAACCCATTTATTGGCTCATTTGGTTCGAATAACTACTTTTTACTTTTTGATAATAAAGGAAAGAATGTATTAGACGAAAAAACAGTCGGTTCAATGCTCAAACTTGATGGTACAAAAGTAATATATGCTGACAAATGCTTACTTGATGAGGAATTTTGCCAAAAAAATAACATTATTTTCAAGCAAATTCCCTATGAAATGAAGCAATTTTAGTATGTTACAGTTAAAAAAATACCAACAACAAACACTTGATGACCTGAAAGAATTTCTGGTAAATGCTTCTACTCTCAAAGGGCAAAGAGGTATTCGCTTAGCCTTTCTTGATCAAGTTGGAGACGAAGGAAAACACTACAAACCAATTAAGGGACTCGAGGAAGCGCCTTTTGTTTGCATCAAAATTCCAACAGGAGGCGGAAAAACAATCGTTGCCTGTCATTCTCTGTCCGTACTGCATGACAATTACTTGCAAGAAAAGAATGGTAAAGGATTAGTGCTTTGGCTTGTTCCCTCAGATGCAATTAGGACTCAAACGCTAAACGGGATCAAAAACAGGAATCATCCCTATCGTGAGGCTCTTGATGCAAAATTTAGCAACAATGTAAAAGTATTTACTGTTGAAGAAGCACTATCCATTCAAAAATCAGATCTACAAAATAATTTATGCATTATTGTTGCAAGTCTTGCCGCTTTCCGTCGTACTGATACTATTTGGTTGAAGGTATTTCAACATAACGGCGCATTAATGTCACATTTTGAGCAGATTGTTGAGGATACAGACTTCTTTGATAAGGATGAATCAGGTGAAATTTATTACTCTTTGGCAAATGTTATAAAAATGAATTCACCTATCGTTATTGTTGATGAAGGACATAATGCACAAACGGCACTTTCGTTTGAAATGCTTCAAAAACTCAATCCATCTTTCGTCTTAGAATTCACTGCTACACCACGAGAAGAAAGTAACGTATTAATTCAAGTATCTGCATCGGAACTCAAAGCAGAAAAGATGGTAAAAATACCTATTTGGTTGTCCAACGTTCCTCATTGGCAAGAAACGATAAGAGATGGAGTAACTCAGTTAAACAATCTCGATAAATTGGCTCAGAAGGAAAAGAGAGCAACGAAAGAATATATCAGACCAATTGTTCTACTTCAAGCAGAACAAGAAAAGGAAAGCGAGAGCAAAATTTATGTAGGAAAAATAAAAGATTTTCTACTTCAGGAGCTAAAAATACCAGAAAACGAAATTGCAATAAAAACAGCAAAGCAAGATGAGATTAAAGATATTGACCTCTCATCTCCCAAGTGTCCCATCAGATATATCATTACTGTAAACGCTCTCAAAGAGGGCTGGGACTGTCCCTTTGCTTATGTACTCATCTCAGTAGCCAACATTGGTTCTACAGTGGCTGTAGAACAGACGATAGGACGTATTATGCGCCTACCTAAGGCAGTAGAAAAAAAGAATGCAGATTTGAATTATTCCTACGTATATATACCATTCAGAAATTGATTATCGGTATTTAAGCAGTAAGTTTCACCAAATGTAAATCAGTACCAATAAACTGTCTGAGCCGCGTTTCATACTGATTAAAGTTATCAAAGAATTGATGGATGTCATATTCGAACTCT
>JBBSGT010000075.1:0-4849 GCA_038253825.1 Candidatus Levyibacteriota bacterium | reverse complement strand
TGGCACAGAAGCAGAGACACTAAAAGGTACTGTTTGGTTCACAAATTTAATAGTACCCTGTTCTCTGCTTTTTTGTTGCTCTCAAAAACTCCTGCACCGGTTCTATATACTTATGCACAAAATGTATTATGCCATCTACGTTTCTCACATGTGGTCAGGAACTGAGATCCCGAGAAGATGCAATCCACGCTTGAGAACGGCACCAGTCTTGTCTGTGAGGTGCAAACGAAAAGCCCGAATGTCTTCTTCTGTCTTCAGGATGGGTGATTTCTGATAGAACAAATTAAATGTCTGTGCCAATTCAAACAGATAAGTGCAAAGCACTTGCGGCGCATAACGAGTAGCTGCTTCGTCGACAATTTCAGGAAAGCGAGCAAGCAAACACAAAAGGCGTCTCTCATCCGAGGTAAATTTAATTTTTGTTCGAGAAATGTCGAAGCCACCTTCCCCTTTCCCAGCCTTATCGAGCACACTTTTCGCCCTCGTATAGGTGTATTGTAAATAAGGACCTGAGTTCCCTTCAAAATTTACTGACTCCTCTAAATCAAAGACAATATCTTTCCCAATGGATGATTTAAGAAAGGCATATTTTATAGCCGCCAAACCAACCATTTCGGCAATAGCCTCTTTATCCAAAATTTCATCACTCATTCGAGACATGACGCGTGCTTTGGCTTCATCCAAAAGCCATCCAACACTTATCACATTACCCCAACGACTCGACATTTTACCTTCCGGCAACCGAACCATACCATGCAGAATTGGCTTTGTTTTTTTACCCAATTCAGGATTCACTTGCTTTAAAGCTTCTATCAACACACCAAAATAGCCAGCAATTTCAGTCGCTGTAACGATGAAAGAAAGATCATATGGTTCGTCTTCGTACTTCCAGGGAGCGAGACCGAGTTCTTTTGCTTCATATGTGGGCAATCCAAGTTTGTTAATAAAGACACGGTTATGCAAACCATACTTTTCGCCAGGGAAAATTACCGCACCTTCACTTTCAACAAAAATGCCAGTAGCAATATTGTCTTTGACAATCTTATATCCACGTTCACCTGCAATACTTTCTGGATAATAGTTATCAAAAGTAGTACCAAGCCGCTTATAAAGGCGTTCAAAATTCTCCAAACTCCAATCCTTCCCGGCTTCATAGAGTTCTTTTACTTTTGTATATAATGATTTGTTTTCTGCATGGAGATACTGGTGATAGTCAATTTGTGGTTGCCAGCCAAGCTTCTTTTGTAAATATTCCTGACCACTCATATAGACCAGGTAGTTAATATCTTTTATTTCCTCCACGACTGTGAGATCGTTTGCATACGCATTAGAACCAAGCGCGTATCCCTCTCCGAGATATGTGATCCTGTCAGTTAGCGGTTGTTGTCTGAGATCTGTCAGTGACACGTTGTCTTGTTTCATCTTTTTCAATAATCCCCAAAGAGACTTTGCGACATGCATACCAACATCACCATAATAATCAACTCGTCTGACTTGAGCACCACTCGCTTCAAAAAGTAGGGAAAGTGACTCCCCGATGATGTTGCTATAGAGATGCCCTATATGCAGTTCCTTAAAGGGATTTGGATCAGTGTATTCAACGACAATCTTTTTCTCATGAAAGATTCCCATTTCCACATCTAAGGATGTATTACTAGCAACTAATATATCATATTTAATCCAAAAATTAAGAAATCCTGGACCAGCGATGTCTATTTTCTCAAACATTTGCCATTCTTTATTCTTCATTCTCATTTTCTCGGCAATTTCTTGTGCAACCTCTTTAGGATTCTTTCCCAATTTTTTTGCACTGATCAATGCGACATTACTTGCGTAGTCTCCATGGGCTGGATCAGCAGGATAATCGACTACGACGAGAACTTCCACTCCCAGTGAAGCAAGTTCTTTTTCGATGAGCTTTTTGATCTCTTGTTTGAGCATAAATGTAGTATACCAAATCTTCAGAAAATTATGAGCGAGGAAAGGCGGATGCTTAGCATTCATAAATACTCCTTGCAATTCCTCAAAAATCCTGATAGCCTGATACTATCTTATGAAAATACTTATTATCGATGACGATCAGCTCACTTCAACGACGTGGTCTATGGGCTTGAGAAGTGTTGGCTATGAAGTCATCAATGCGGCCAATGGCCAAGACGGGATAAATATGGTAAAGACACAAAAGCCCGATCTAGTTCTTCTGGACCAAATCATGCCTGACATGTTGGGAAATGCTGTACTCGGCACCCTTAAAGGAGATCCTGAAACAAGCAATATTCCCGTCATGTTAATTTCCAACTATAATGAAAGCCAGATGATGAAAGATGCTATCTCCCAAGGAGCAATAGATTATATTTTGAAGTACCAGATTGAGACGAAAGATCTTATTGAGAAAGTGCAGTCATTGTTAGTTGAAATCAAGAAGAATCCTACGGCGCCGGCTGATGGTCTATCTCCCTCCGAAACGCCCGGTGAAGAAAATCCCACCGGTTCAGCTTAATCACCATGTCCGATACTGCCCTAAACTATCCAAAATTGCTTTCTGAGGCACTGCAAAAACAGATGATTATTCTGGGTCGACAGATTACTCTTGCTAAAGCACGTCATGTCTCGGGACTTTCTATCAACGCGGAAGGACAAGTTACTGACATCACAGATGATCCACAAAAAGTAGTCATCCAATTTCTTGAAGAATTTCGTGAGCTTTCATCTCCACTTGTGAAGAAGACAATGAAACCACTCCTCAATGTTGTGCTCTCTACGTCTCCACAACAACCCGAAGAAAATACTGAGGTATCACAAGAGCTGCCCACAGCTCTGCCAGACATTGAAAAAGAAGAAGTACCCCATAAAGAAAATCAAACCCCTGAACAACAAGTGCCAGACAATCAAGAAAGGAGGATCCACTAGTCCTATGCTTATTATTACCATCATCGCAATCGTCGCCACCATCATTTTTGGTATTGCAGCCATAATTTATTCAATGCGTGAAGAGCGTGCAATCAAGAAAGTCGTTGAAAATGAACTTGAACAGAAGCATAGACTTTTTGAAGTCACAATGATGAAAGAGATACAAGAACGTATTGGTTACTCACTTGAGATTGAGAAAGTGGTTGATGTGATCGTTGGCAGTCTGGACGCTCTCCTCTCCTACTCGACAGTTTCGGCGTTGGTATTGGCAGATAACAATCTCGAATTCAAAACCCACCTCAAAGAAGGCATCAGCCAACAGTATGTCGAGCTCCTCAAAGTCGCGATGCTGCAATCCTACGTCACCATCGAAGCCACCAACATGCCAATGCTTAATGACGGCAACATCTCAGGGGTGGCTCTGGATGACCTCAATCATGCCATGCCGGTTTCGTCATTTAACATCCCATTGATCGTCAACGACCGTGTGGTAAGTATCCTCAATGTTTCATCCACCAAAGAAAATGCCTACACTGAAGCTGATATGACGACACTATACAAAATTGCTGCGCAAGCATCCGAAGCACTTTCCCGACTTGAGAATATTCTTTCCGTTGAAAAAGGCAAACTTATGGCCATGATCGGCAGTCTCGCAGACGGACTTTTTATGGTTGATGTGAACGGCAGATTATCAGTCATCAATGACGCTGCCAAAGATTTTCTTGCTATTCCCAAAGATAATCCATCCACAATCGATCTGCTAAGCGCATTACCCAACACGTATGATTTCTCCAGCAAAATCCAACGCGCCATCAACCACAAACACGTCATTGAAGAAAAAGCAGTTACCATCGATCAAAAAATATTCCAGATCTTTATCACGCCGGTGTTTGATGTCAGTATTACCACTGAGAAAAAAGTCCTCGGAGTTTCGGTACTTTTGCATGATATTACGCTTGAGAAGTCAGTTGCAAAGATGAAAGAAGATTTTACCAACATCATGGTTCACGAGCTGCGCAGTCCCTTGACCGCGATCAAAGCGAGCTCTGAGCTATTGATGTCGCCTCCCGGACCTCTTGCTGAAGAAGAAAAAACAAAGATCATTGGCTTGATTTCAATGCAATCTCGCAAGATGCTGGATGAAGTTTCATTGATTTTGGATGCTGCCAAACTTGAAGCTGGGCTCTTTACCATTCAAAAACTTCCTGGCGATTTGAAGCGACTCATAAACGAGCGAGTCCAAGTCTTCCAAGCACAAGCACACGAGAGATTTGTGACATTGGTGATAGACGTCGATCCGTCTCTCCCGAATTTTAACTTTGATCCGATCCATATGGGTCAAGTTATCAACAACTTGATCTCTAACAGTCTTAAATTCACATCCTCAGGTGGCACGGTGAAGATCAGTGCCAAACCTGCTATCGGCAGTGTCATTATCTCAGTTTCCGATACCGGTGCCGGAATTCCAAAAGACAAACAGCACTTACTCTTCACGAAGTTCACACAGTTGAGTGGTGCAGCACATGGTAGTGTCGGCACAGGTTTGGGACTTTATATAGTCAAGGGTGTTGTGGAAGCGCATGGAGGCAGCGTAAGTCTCGAATCAGAAGAAGGACACGGCACCACGATTACTTGTTCAATCCCACTTGATGGCGCTACGAAATCGAGCTCAGAAGGACATCATGAAAGCGCTCTCCACTTAAATCCCCACAAAGTCGTAAATTAAAACCTACTCAATCCGCTCAGCTAACTTCCATAGTTCTTCAAAGATACTTTTTTGTGTCTTCACAAGCTCCTCATCCTGACTTCAAGGAAAAAAGCCACTTTTTAATTAATCCGTTTAGTATTTGTGCCTAAAAACACTGTTTTTGGTGATTTTTCCAGCTGTTTTGGGGTACCTAATGGGAGTAAAATAGAGGTATGTATCTCAATATCTCAC
>JBBSGT010000074.1:0-4948 GCA_038253825.1 Candidatus Levyibacteriota bacterium | reverse complement strand
TTCGAATATGACATTCACCAATTTTTTGACAACATCAGTCAATATGAAGACAGACTTAGACAGTTTATTGGAAGTGAACTACACTTGGTAAAATTGACTAGTTAAAAAACCGAAAATCAATTTCTTAAATGTATAGCTAGCAATTTATACCTGATATAATACTTTTGATGCGGTAGCCAAGTGGTAAGGCGTCCCGCCGCAAGCGGGAATTCGGAGGTTCGATTCCTTCTCGCATCTCATGGATTTACAAAATCATCTCAAAAATGAATTAGAAACAAGTGCACAGTATGAGCTAACTGATGAGGATAACAAACTGTTAGTCAATGACAAAAGAGAAAATTATATTTTTAAGAAACTTTCTTCTAAAAAATTCCGCAAATGGTCTTTAGATGAATCCTCAGAAAAGCAGATCAAAAATGCTATTCACTTGAATGTTTCTGCTAATAACCCAATCCAATTTATTTTTCCATTTGGCGGCTACAAACTATGGAGTTTGCCGACAGCTCCGCAAATAGATTGGGCAGAGTTTTTTATGATCTCGTATTATCTTCGTTGGATTGCCCCACTTCTTCCGGTTTACCAACCTGGAGTGCAGTTTATATTCTCATCTGACGATGTCATTGTAGAAAAACTTGATAATATTCCACCTAAAGATACCAACGCATATTTTGCTTCATTTCAGAAATTGTTGCAGCAATTCTCAGGTTATTTCCCGCAAAATCTTTCAATGGAGATAAAAAGGGTAGGAGATCTCTTTACGCCGAATGAGTTTGAGGAAGAATTAGCCGAAAACATTATAGCAATGAAAAAAGTGTACGAGCATCCTGATCCTGTGAATTATCAGAAAATGCTCACAACTTCCAAACTCAACTTTCAATGGAATGGCGTAGAAGATTTTTCTCAGCTTTCTGACGCAGAAAAAGAACAAAAAATAAAAATGGGACCAATCTTTCATGATGCTTATGGCAAATTGAACAAACGACGAGCCTTTGTTAGAGGCGAAGATAAGATAGTTGTCTTTACGACACCGATTTCTAATGCAATTGCGATAGGTACGACGAAATCTTCAATTACTAAATTTTGGACGGGATATGGAGTTGTAGAAAAACGAGGTGAAGCATTTATTGATAGAATTCTCTCACCTGAACAATTCCAGAGAATGCAAAAAACCACTTATGAAACGCAGGCGGTGAATCTTATTGATCTACCAAACTTTAAAACAATCACAATAACACCTCCACTTAACTTTACGAATTCCTAATCCCAAGCCTCCAGTCCCAGGCTATAAAGTATGCTACAATGACCCCATGGATAGGCAGGCCAACCTCGCATACCGTATGCGTCCGCAGACTCTTGATGAATACGTCGGACAAGAACATCTCGTAGGACAGGACAAAATTCTTCGCAAAATGCTGGAGAGCCAAACTGTCGCTTCCATGATCTTCTGGGGGCCGCCTGGTTCGGGCAAAACAACCCTCGCGCATCTGATCGCGCAATCAGTAGATGCAGACTTTCAACAACTCTCAGGCGTCACCAGCGGCAAAGCTGATCTGATGAAGATTATAGAAAGAGCAAAGACACATCAAAACGTCATTCCTGAGAAAGCAGGGACCATATCCGGGATGACGGCTGAAAAGAGAAAGCAAACCATCATCTTCATCGACGAAATCCATCGTTGGAATAAAGCCCAGCAAGATACACTTTTGCCATATGTCGAAAGCGGTCTCATTACACTTATTGGTGCAACAACCGAAAATCCTTCCTTTGAAATTATTAGCGCACTTTTATCTCGTACCCGAGTTTTTGTCTTGGAGAGTCTGTCACCAGAACAATTAGGAAAACTTATTGATAATGCACTTTCAGATAAAAAACGCGGAGTAGGGGAGTATAAAAAAATTATCAGACCTGATGCCAAAGAACTCCTCATCAGACTTTCAGGAGGTGATGCACGTATTATGCTCAACGCTCTGCAAATGGCTGTAGAAACCTTCAACGAAAAAACGATCAAAGCTGAAACCATCAAAGAAATCTTCCAAACCAGATCTGCAGGACTGTATGACAAAAAAGCAGATGAACACTACAACATCATTAGCTCATATATTAAATCTATGCGAGCCTCCCAAGTTGATGCAGCCCTGTATTATTTAGCCCGAATGATCGAAGGAGGAGAAGACCCGAAGTTCATCGCAAGGCGGATGGTAATCTTTGCATCCGAAGATATCGGTATGGCACAACCTACTGCCCTTGTAGTCGCAAATGAGGTATTCCGTGCCGTTGAAACTATTGGCTATCCCGAATGCGCAATTAATCTCGCTCATGGGACAGTATATCTTGCAAAAGCAAAAAAAGACCGCAGCTCAATTGACGCATATGCACGTGCAAAAGAAGATGTCCTTAATTTTCCCAACGAACCAATACCGTTGCATCTGCGTAATGCACCAACAAAGTTAATGAAAAACCTTGGTTATGCTAAGGGTTACAGTTGGGAAGAAGATAATGTCGGAGCAACCAAGGGACTCTCATATTTACCCGAAAAGTTGAAAGAACATAAATATCTCATCGATAAAGAATAATATTCCGCACACCCTGAAATACGCCCATGCCGGGCATGCAATACTTGACCTCTCTTAATAAGATCTTACCTCTTTCTCGTGCGCTACTTATTATTAATGAGTATAGTAATACGTAGAGAAAGGAGGTGAATAATAATGGCAGATGACAATAAAGGACAAGGCAATTTCGGTGACACCAAACAGCATGAAGAAGCTGGTCATAAAGGTGGTACCGCTTCCCATCCTAACGGAAGAGGGCTAGAAAATGCGAGCCAAGAAACCCGCGATAAAGTAGCCGAACAAGGAGGCGAAAGCTCACACGGTGTGGGAAGACAAAGCGACGAATAGTCCTATTCACTATAGCAATAAACAATCACAGGCAGAAAGTAGCTATTTCTGTCTTTGATTGTATTTACCTTGTACTCAAAAATATTTATGCATCAATTTTCGAAGCTAGTATAAAATCATTTTCCGACAAGCCACCAATGGCGTGGGTCGTTAACGTCAAGGTTACTTTGTTCCAATTGTGCAAATTGATATCTGGATGATGGCCTTCGGATTCTGCGATTTTTCCTACCTTGTTAACAAATTCTAAAGCCTCTTTAAAATTTTTGAATTTGTAATCCTTCACGATCATTTTGTCTACAAAAGCAGTCCAACCAACTAACTCCTGTCTGAGAAATGCACCATATTCATCTGTTGAGAGAGGTCTGACGCTACCCTCACAGGGTTTGCAATGTTTTTGTGTTAAGTCCCCAGTTACTTGCATAAAATTAGAATACTCCTCTTTGCTTTCTTCGTCAAACTGATGCATATGAAACATCATTGAAAGATGGGAGATAGACGTTCATTTTTTGGCAAGCAGTTCTTCTATTCGGTGATCTTTTGGCACATCTAAGGAAATTAATACGCCCCGCATTTTCTCAATAAAAATAGATGGGCCGACAAAGTAAAACATTGGCTTTTTTGAAAAATCAACTTCCTTTTCCAAAATATCTTTTGTCACAAACCCCCGATATCCCGTCCAAGGATGATCCTCAGAAATATCGGAAAATATATGCACAACTCTCAGGTGGGCTAACTGTTGCGCTAATGCTTGTATTTCCTTTTCATATGCAATCGTCTCAGGCGTTCTATTGCCATATATCATAACAATTTCTGCCTGCTCTCGGTTCGCCGCAAGTGTTCGAAGCATTGAGATGAGAGGGGAGATGCCAATCCCACCCAGCAGAAATACTGCATAAGGATAGTGCCGATCCCACACAAAGGACCCTTGAGGTTCAGAAATGAAAACATTACTTCCAATCTCTCTTTGAGAAAAAGCATGTGTCCAATCTCCGTAGTCTTTGATACAGAGTTCAATTACTTCTTTATTATTCGGCGAGGAAGCAAGAGAAAAAGGGTGCGCTTCCTGTGGATCTGAAAAACTCGGATCTTTTGTAAATATGTATTGACCGGGTTCGAACGAAAAAACTTCACCATTTTTGGGTTTGAGAGTATAAATATATGTTCCTTCAGTTTCAAGCTTTTTGTCTTGAATAATATAAGGATAATAGGTCATATTAATGATGAGCAGGGTATAATGTTACTTTTTCTTAGATTTAAGTATATCAGAAGGAGGGAGACCTTCACTCACCAACAAATGTTTCATTCACTAAGCAGCCTAACGCATCGGTACGTGAAACAATGCTCGTGGGCAAGAAACCAATTGTCTTTTACTGATGAAGAGGAGCTCTCAGACAACAGAAGCTTCGATTGCTTTTTGTAATTTCTCTGAAAGAGCTACCAATTTTTCTCGCTGCCCATTATTTAAACTAGAAGCAATTGACCCAATCCACTGAGAAATCGCCTGAGCAGCGGCAGTATCAAGTTCTTTTTGTACTTGCTCGTCGGTAAAATACTGATGCACGTTTTGCGTAAACTTCTCCGATGAATCAGATGATGCGATAAGATTATCAGCTTCTTCACGTTTCTCAACTGGCAATTGCTGTAACAATGCCACAAGCCCTTGGGAATTAATAATACGATTAAAATCCGCGACAAATGCTTCTTTATCATCTTTGTATTCAATAATTGATAGAATTGTTAAAACAAGTTCGTTATACATATGTTTCTATTTTATTAAATTCTCGTAAGGATAACATTCATCTAAAACCATCGCTCTCGCTTTCTTGCCAAGCAGAAGACTCAATTCTTACTATATACTATTATAATATATATCATCACACTTATCAACAAATACTATGGCATGTTTTATCGTATCCAGCCAATATGCCAGGTAGGTTAGTGGACATTTGCAGTGAGGATTGCCGGGGATAATTGTCCAGTAAGAAGACCATTGAGCGTTTGAAATACGTCTCGTCCTTGTTTCTGGGCAGTTTGAATAACTGAAAGAT
>JBBSGT010000073.1:0-5027 GCA_038253825.1 Candidatus Levyibacteriota bacterium | reverse complement strand
TGGCAATCCGGCAATACACACTCCGCATACCCAACCAGCCTGAAGCTGAAGTTTTCTCCCAGCTAACACCTCTCCAGGAACAGCTTATGGGGCTCTAGGCATCAATAGTTGTTTTGGGGTACCTAAACCGTGAAGTCAGGGTTGTGGGTTGATTTATGAACTGGGCAATCCTACCAACCGACAAAACGAAGATTATGCGATTGCTGATATGCGTCATCTTCGTGTAGCCGAGCCACATTATCATCCTGTGGGAGAAATCGAAATCTATTACGTATTGCAAGGGAGTGGTCTTCTTATTTTAGGAGGAAAAGAACAACGTCTTTCTAAAGACTCTCTCGTCGTAATTCCTCCTTTAACTGCTCATTTTACACTTGCTGATAAAGAACTTGTCCTGGCTGCTGTGAACAGTCCAGCATTTAAACCAGAAGGTTATATTGTCCTTAACGAATCCAACAAAGAAGTAGGCTTTGATAAGAGACAATTTGAGAGACTAACTGCTGAAAAGTAGGGGAAATGGGTTATTCTTTTTTGTCATCAGCATTTTCTGATGGTTTTTCTTCTGCTTTCTCTTCGCTTTCTTTCGCTTCTCCTTCAGCTGGCGTTTCACCTTCAGCGCCTTCTGGAGTTTCTTCAGGTTCTGCTTCTTCAACGACTAATTCGTTAACCTTCGCAACTGTTTGAGATGGGTCAGTTAAGACTTCTACACCTTCAGGAGCTTTAAGATCAGCAACCGTTATTTGATCACCAATTTCAGCCAGATGTTCAACGTTAATCTCGACGTTTTCTGGAAGGTTGTCTGGAAGTGATTCAACTTCTACATCCGACAGATTTTGCAGTATTAATCCAACTTTATCAGTCACGGCTTTTGCTTCACCGACAAGAACCACAGGTACTGTTGCTTTTACCTTTTCTTTCATATTTACTTGATAGAAGTCGGCATGAAGCAGTATGTGGTGAGCAAAGTTTCTTTGGAGATTTTTAACCAAAACAGGTTTTGTTTTACCGTCATAAGCAAGATCAATCAACCCGGTATCACCAACTTCTTTATAAACTGCTTTAAAATCCGAAAGTTTTACTTGCAGAGCATAAGAATTGAGGCCTTTTCCATACACATTTCCTGGAAGGTAGCCTTCACGACGAAGTTTTTTTACTTTTTTACCTAAAACTGTTCGTTCTTCGGCCTTTAGTTGTGGTCTTTTCATAGCTTCTTCTATAGCAACTTGTCTTGAGACACAAGTATAAAACTGAGTATACCATACTTGCTTTTTTTTTGCTAATTCAGGCAATTTGTACTATAAAGAAAGACATGCGCATTATAGGAATAGATCCTGGAATAGGACGAACCGGATGGGGAATTATCGATGTCTCAAAAGGCAAATTAGAGGTGCAGGAATATGGTTGTATTGAGACATTTAAAGAACAATCAGTTGGAGAGCGGCTACTTATTTTATATAAAACACTTGGTGGTATTTTAGGCAAAGCAAAACCAGACTCGTTTGCGATTGAGGAATTATTTTTTAATACCAATACGAAAACCGCTTTAGTAGTTGGCCAGGCAAGGGGAGTGGCTTTTCTTGCAGCTGCAGAGCGGGATATCCCAATTAGCGTGTATACACCATTACAAGTAAAGATTGCGGTCACCGGGTATGGCCGGGGCGAAAAAAAACAAATAGGTCACATGGTGAAAACTCTTTTGCATCTGGATATTATTCCCAAGCCTGACGATACGACAGATGCCTTAGCAATTGCCATAACACATGCTTTTTCGTATAAGATGAAATAGTTTAGAAAGACAAAAATTATTTCTTGCCTTTTGTGGTAATATAGGCAGTATGATAGGCCTCCTCAACGGAACAGTAGAATACAGAGAAGATCCATTTCTTCTTATTGAAGTCCACGGAGTAGGGTATAAAGTATTAGTTCCCGTTCCTGTATTTGCAAATAACGAACTCGGCGCAAGCATAAAACTTTATACCCATACGCATGTTCGTGAAGATGTTTTGGAGTTATATGGTTTTACTAATCCTGCGGATTTGAAGCTGTTTAGTTATTTAATCGGCGTTTCAGGAGTGGGATGTCGTACTGCGTTAGGAATTTTTTCAGTCGGCTCCAGATATGATATTGTGCAAGCAATCAGCACTGGTGATGTCTCATTCTTTACCTCTGTTCCTCGATTGGGGAAAAAGAATGGACAGAAAATTATTATTGAACTGAAAAATAAATTAGGAGCGCAAGGAGATCTTGATTTATCAGATGCAGTCGGAAGTGAACAAGATGAGTTGGTCGCAGCACTCAAGGCTTTTGGTTTTTCTCAGAATGAAGCCCAGGAAGCAGTCAGAGGTTTAAACGGCAAAGGAGAGACTTTGGAAGAGAAAGTGAAATTAGCATTAAAGCATTTAGGCAAATAAGTTTATGGCAAAGAAGAGCGTTGTTATAGCAGAAGAAGAAAATCCAGAAGAAGAAGTGCTTATTACTTCGCTCCGAGCTGGTTCATGGGGAGAATTTTATGGGCAAGAGAGTGTCAAAACTTCCTTGCAAATAGCAATTGAAGCAGCGAAAAAGCGCCAGGAAGCAATCGAGCATATTTTATTTTATGGTCCTCCAGGACTCGGCAAAACATCTCTCGCGCATATTGTGGCAAGAGAGATGGGTGCGAATATCCGCACCACCACAGGCCCGGCGCTCGAGCGCGCAGGCGACCTCGCCTCAATTCTTACCAATCTTGAAAAAGGAGATATTTTGTTTATCGACGAGATCCATCGATTGAATAAATCGGTGGAAGAGACGATGTATCCTGCGATGGAAGATTATGCTTTGGATATTGTTCTCGGGAAAGGTCCTTCCGCACGAACGATGCGAATTGATTTGCCACAGTTTACGATAATTGGAGCAACAACCAGAGCTGGTATGTTATCTGCTCCTTTGCGAGATCGCTTCGGCGTCGTTCACCGCCTTAATTTTTATGCGCCAGAAGAATTAAGTCGGATTATCAAAGGTGCTGGCGAAAAATTACAGATTGCAGTTGATACAGAAAGTATTCTGGAAATTGCACGAAGAGCCAGGGGAACGCCTCGAATTGCTTTGAAATTATTAAAACGTGTCCGAGACTACGCGCAAGTAAAAGGCAAAGGCTATATTGATCCGAAAGCAACGAATGAAGCACTTTCACTTCTTGAAGTCGATCGTCAAGGGTTGGATTCACTGGACATGGTGTTCCTCAAGGCAATTATTGAGAAACATTCCGGTGGCCCTGTGGGAGTTGAAACGATTGCGGCGACATTGTCAGAAGACAGCGGAACACTTGAGGATTTAGTAGAACCATATCTTTTACAGCTTGGTTTTCTCAAAAGAACGCCGCGTGGTCGAATTGCTACTGAAGCTGCATACCAACACATTGGTCATGCTTATCCAAAAAAAGCAAATGACAAACAACAAAAACTTCTTTAGGGTCTATGATTAACGAATTTTCTATCATTAATCCCATGGACATTACCCTTCTTAGGAGGATCTTGCTATAATTATAATGATGAAACGTTTGTTATTCTTCATTTTAGGTTTATCTTTCATCTTCTCTCCCCAGCTTGTTTTTGCAGACGATAGTTGGCTTATTGAGAACTTCCATTCGGATATTGCGATTCAAGACTCGGGAAAAGTGAGAATGGTGGAGACAATTTCTGTTGATTTTCGCAATCAAGCAAAGCATGGGATTTATCGTGATATACCTTATCTCTATGACAATAACGGTACGCAAACCTATACGGATGTTACGATTAATAATGTTTTATTGGATAATATCCCTGTTCCCTATACAACTTCTCAGACAAATGGTTATAAAGAATTAAAAATAGGTGACCCCAACAAACTGGTTACCGGCAGAAATCTTTATACAATAACCTATACCGTAACAGGTGTTTTGCTAGGTTTCAGTGATCATGATGAGCTTTATTGGAATGTCACAGGAAATAACTGGGAAGTTCCCATCCAGAAAGCTGATGCAATCGTAACCTTACCTGAATCAGGATTGAAGCAAATAACGTGCTATGAGGGATTGAATGGTTCCCAAATGCCATGCTTATCCAAACAAGAATCTCCCCAGCTTGCTTCTTTTAGTACCACTACAAAGCTTGCTCCTACTGAAAGGTTATCCATAGTCGTTGGTTATAAAAAAGGAATGATTCCACTTTTGACCGCACAACCTCCCAAAACCTTTCTGCAACAACTCATTGCCTGGCAATCTTTGGTGACAATCGTAGGAATTTTTCTCCTTGGTGTTGCTGGCATTATGTCTGTTTGGTACAGATATGGGCGTGATTTTTGGCTAGCAGGACAATTGTTTGGGACGAAAGATGAGAAAGGGAAAGCTAAACCTGTGGGTGCTCATGAAACTATTTCGGTTGAATTCACTCCGCCTGAGAATTTACGTCCTGCAGAACTTGGCGTATTAATGGATGAACGCGCGGATACATTGGACGTTGTTGCCACCATGATTGATCTGGCAAGTCGAGGCCATTTCACAATTACTGAAATTCCCAAGAAGTGGCTCTTTGGAAAAGTGGATTATTTACTCGTAAAAACTACTCCTCAAGCAAAACGAAAGAATATAGCCTTACTCGATTATGAGCAACTATTGCTTGATAAATTGTTTTATAAACGAAGTCAAATAAAAGTTTCCAGCTTAAAGCAAACCTTTTATGAAGACCTTCAAGAAGTGAAACAAGCTTTATATGATGATGTTGTTGTGAGAGGACTTTTCCCAGAAGATCCTGAGAACTTACGAAATAAATATCGGGTGTTTGGATTGGGAATTATTTTTGTAGGTGTTTTGGCACTTTATTTTAGTTACACGCATGGACTTATTTTACTTGCAGATGTCGGTATTGGAGTAGGTATAGCAACCGCAAAACAGAATGTCAGATTTGATAGGGGAAAAATTGGTTATTCGTTAGCTGTATAAATTTTTGTTTTGTCTCCTCAAAATTTTTATCCTGGTTGTTTGACAGTTTGTCTTTTGTCGTATTCCAGACATG
>JBBSGT010000072.1:0-5332 GCA_038253825.1 Candidatus Levyibacteriota bacterium | reverse complement strand
ACAATTCGAATATGACATTCACCAATTTTTTGACAACATCAGTCAATATGAAGACAGACTTAGACAGTTTATTGGAAGTGAACTACACTTGGTAAAATTGACTAGTTAAAAAACCGAAAATCAATTTCTTAAATGTATAGGTATCAATGTGGACAACCTTGAAGCCGCAAAAATATTCTTTACTGACCTTGGATTTACCGTTCAAGGTGAAGCCAAAATGCAGGGCGATCTATTGGATCAAGTTACCGGTCTTAAGGGTGCTCGGACTGAACTTGTTACGCTCCAAGCCCCAGATGGTCAGTTAAGCTTAGAGCTAGTTAAATATCATTACCCAGTAGCTCCGGAAGGTATCCGCCAAGGTGGCGCGAATGCACACGGGATGCGGCATATCGCTTTTCAAGTTGATGACCTCGACGGTATTGTTAAAATTTTGAAACAAAAGGGGTATGATCTGGTAGGCAGCGTTCAGAATTATGAGAATGTTTGGAAACTGTGTTACGTGCGCGGGCCAGAAGGGATTATTGTGGAATTGGCAGAGCAGATTGAGAAATAATAAAAGAGTATCAGATGTTTTTTGAAAAGCTTATGCTTAGCTGTCGAACAGAGAGAATATTCGAACATTTTGGCAGAGCGAAGAAGGTAAGTTTTATATTCCCAATTGTACGTAATCCATTAAAGATATTTACTTTAAGAAAGTATATTATGCCTACTTCTATGAAAATAAGAAAATATAAGATAATGATTTAGTCTTTTTAGATAAATAAGTTATGACACAACAGAAACGATTAGGACTAATATTAGGTCTGAATTTAGTAATGATTTCGGGATTAATAATTGTGGGGTTAACAAGTCATTCGCTTGGTGTATTAGCTGCTGGTGGTGACTATGCTTCTGATTCTTTAGCTATCCTACTTGGAATAATCGCCATTCAAATACGTAATCATCAAAAGCATTCAAACGCAACAACATACGTAGCTTTAATCAACGCACTAGCATTACTTATAGTTACATTAATCGTTATTGTGGAAGGCGTACATCGTTTAACGAGCCACACAATACAAATAGAAGGCTTATCAACTGCTGTAGTAAGTGCTATTGCAACCATTTTTATGGGCATCGGTGCTTTCATTTTAGGTAGAGACTCTGCTAAAGAAGATTTGCACATGCGTTCTGTTTTACTTGATACAATCTCTGATGGAGCCACCTCAGCAGCAGTTGCTATCTCGGGTCTTATTATTTTTCTCACAGGGAAATATTACTGGCTGGATTCAATAATTGCTATTGTAATTGGAATAATAATCGGATTTGGAGCTCTTAGATTACTTAGAGATACTATTAATGCATTGCGGTCACAGAATATGAGACCAGGGAGTATAAGTAATAGAGTAGGTGAAGATTGATTTTAAGCTGGCTCTACTCAACACGTTCAGAACCTATGAGTGGACTAAGCCTTATCAACCCCTGGATTACAGCTTCAAATACATGCAGCAAATATTATATCAGTAATAAGCGGTATAGTTTATATGTAGTTATTACGTCTGGCTTGTCAGTACTACGTATAAATATCTATATATTGAGCAAAATTCTTAAAATGTGTTATTATTAACGCTACAATATGTTATCCAACATAAATGGTTATAAAACAAAACCTGAATGGTTTATTGACAAAGGTAGCTTTGGATCCGTATATAAAGCAGAAAAGGATGGGAAGTTTTATGCAATTAAGATCTTTCAATCAGAGCTTCTAAAAACCGAGTACAAATCCCGCCTTGACCGAGAAATTAAAGCAATACAAAAAATATCTCACCCGAATGTTGTTAAACTCCACGATTTCGGTACTTTCATGGAGAATGAATTTGAATACTTTTATATTGTTATGGATTTTATTGAAGGACAATCTTTAACTGAGTATGTCGGAACGGTCGAAGAAGGCAAGTGTATTGAAATAATTGAATCTGTACTTGATACTCTTGACGCAGTGCATAAAGAAGGTATTATTCATCGCGATCTAAAGCCTGCAAATATTAGAGTTGATCAAAAAGGCACGCCAATTATTCTTGATTTTGGATTGGCAAAATTAATTGACTATAGTGCGATTACACAGACAGGCGAAAGAGTAGGCACGTATTATTATATGTCGCCTGAGCAGGTAACGGATAGCAAGAATATCGATAACAGGTCTGATTATTTTGGTATTGGCGTCATTTTTTATGAACTTTTGACAGGAAAATTGCCATATGATGCTACAAATCTTCCAGCACTTATCGACCAAATTAAAAATCAGTATCCCAAGAATCCATCAGAGCTTAATGGAAGCATATCCAATCAAACTGAGAATGTAATACTAAAGCTACTAGAAAAAGAACCATATCAACGAATTCAAAATGTCAGCGATATTAAAAATGCACTGAAAGAAACACCGGAAGAGAAAAAGAAAATGCTTGATCTCTCTATCAGATACTTTATTCGTTTGTTACATACCGAAAAAGGAGTTTTCGAAGAAGCTTTGAAAGAAGGACTTGTAGATAGAGTAATCTTTCCTGCAAATTTTTTCAAATTCTATCATCTTACTGTTAAAGTTCTCCGAAGCTCTGGAATTCCTTTTACCACAGATCCTGCAACCAATCGACTAACATACACTGCATTTTCAAAAACAGCCGGTGTTCAAGCGTTACCTTACTCTTCTGGCAACGAAGTTACTCCGATTCAAAAAAAAGATTTTCATTCAATTTTACAAGTACAGGACTATGTTAAAAAAGTTCTTGATTTTCAAGTTGAAAATGGTGTAACCGAATTAGCTACGCCATTCTTTTTTGCAAAGAACTCAAGTGATGAATGGTTTAATATAAATCTCAAACTTATTAAAGAATCAGTTGCATATCGGGATCAGGAATATAAAAACTTACCTATTTGGGCAGGAGTTTGTATGAACGTTGAAAATTGGCATGACGATGATGAGAAAAATAAAATACTCAACTATTATGTAAAAACGGCTCCAGATGGCTTTTTTGTATATGGCGATCCAATTGGTAACCAATCGAATCTAACTCAACTGTTTCATTATGCTGATTTATTGATGAAACTCCAAACAGCTTCTTCTGTACCAGTTGTTGCTTGTAGAGTTAACGGATTTGGACTTCTTCTTTTGAGCTTAGGTATTTCTGGGATTTCATCAGGTATTTCATCTCTTGATAATTTCAGAGAATCAATTTTATCTGACACCCAAGAAGGATATTCAAGTGACCCTCGGTACTATATTCCTGAATTAATGAGCATGGTTACATTAAAAAAGGGCGTAACCACAAAACTCACTGATATTGCAAAATCGAGCATTGGACAATATTTAAAATGCAGTTGTCAGTATTGTAAAGCTGCTGATACTGGATCTCTTACCAATAGAAATATGAAACTACATTTCTTAACAAGACGAAGAAATGAAATCACAGATATAGCAAAGCTTGATGAACACGAAAGAATTACATTTATTGAAAAAAGGGTTGATACAGCAATCAGTTACAGTAAGACTTTAGCTAGTGAACGTATCGAAGTAGGAGATTTTTCCCACCTATTAATCTGGCGAAGCTTAATTCAACAATTTAAAAAGAAACCTGAATAAATCTGTTCATCATCATCTCTTTCGCAAATAAGCTTACTGTATTTTCAAAATGAAAATTCATTGGCTCAGGATGTTTAATCTCAATAGTTCCTTTTGAATTATCAAATAATATCAATCCTATATTGTATCTATTGAATTCATCAAAATTTATATTCTTTTCGGATTCTTTTAGAATTGCTAAATAACTTTCGTCTGCAAAGTATTGATACCGTCTTGCCTGCATCAAACCATTTTTATGATCATTAAGCTTAACTTCAACTGCAATAATTTTATTAATTGGATTCATTTGTTCCTTCACGAGCGTTTTAACATACAAATCCTTGCTAACTTTTTGTAGATATTTACTGTTAATTAGAGTTTTGAGCTGCTTTTTAATCTCACTAAGTGTTAAATGAGGAAAAGTATCTATTAATTCTGAAAGCTTGTACGGTTTTTGATCGTCTAGTGTTAACAAAATTTTCAAACTGTTAAAGGATGTAAGTGGTTTTCTGTTAAGAAGATTTTTCTTAAATGAGAAGTTTGGAGCAAACACAAGATCTGCAATTCCATATCCTGCGGAAAACTCATGAAATGCTAAATTAGTACCAAATTCTTTTCTGAGTATCTTATCAAGTTTTGAGACTAATTTTTTTTCATCAAAGTTTCTCATATATTCATAATACAGTAATTACAACAACTTTTTATATAGGAGAAATGTAAGGGTTCAAAATGAAGAAACTTTTATGCTCAAGTTAAAGGAGAAAGTAAAACCAGGCTGTCTGGATCTGGCAACCCAGCATTATTAAGAGGCTGCTGGCTCTATTCTCTTGCGAGACAGCGACCATGCGGACGTTTTCAAGCATCTATAATATACCATTTTTGACTGCATTCATCAACCGCTACGCCTTTCAAAAAGTTGTTTAACTATGCGATCGGCAAAGGTAAAAACATCAAATACAGTTTCTCTATCAACAAACTTTTTTGCAAAACCCCAGAGAACAGGATTATCCTCTGCTGAAAGATTCAATTCCTCAACTTTTTTTGTGTCCACATTAATTTTTTTGACCTTATTGGCGGCAACTTTTTTTGTAATCTTTTTTATATTGTAATGAAGATAAGGATTTCTGACTGTTTTTTTGAAGCTTTTGAGTGCATCTTCTAATCTATCATCAATAAGACCTAACTGCTTTGCTTCTTTAACTGTTGATCCCAATTCCATATTTTCAATACGATCCCATTCAGCTTTATCATATGTGTTACCTCGATTCTTTTTTACTATGGCATGTTTAAGAGAAAATTCAACAAGAACTGCGCTCAATGAAATAGCAGCGCCATTTAGACCAAAAATAATGCACTCTCGAATCTCATCATAGAGAAAACCTATTGTTGGAATGGCAATCTGTGGCGCATTGGGAAACTTGTTTAATACTGAAGCAGCAGCTTGTCTTCGCTGAGTAAATAACTCATCAAGTATTTTATCTTTTGTTCTATATTCCGGTCTGTCAAATTTAACACCTTGTTTCTGTAGTTTCTCAATTGTTTGAGGATTGGAGATTATATGTGTAGATCCTTTAACCAGATTGGATAAGAAGTCATCTATACCATTCAGAAATTGATTATCGGTATTTAAGCAGTAAGTTTCACCAAATGTAAATCAGTACCAATAAACTGTCTGAGCCGCGTTTCATACTGATTAAAGTTATCAAAGAATTGATGGATGTCATATTCGAACTCTTT
>JBBSGT010000071.1:0-5395 GCA_038253825.1 Candidatus Levyibacteriota bacterium | reverse complement strand
GAAGGATTTACAATTCAAATTTGTAGAACAAGTGGAAGATGTTTTGAAGATTGCACTGACCAGGCCGATTACCAAAGCAAAACCGGTCAAAATAGAAAAATCCGTAAACGTCCCAATGATGCCTGCAGCCAACTAAATTTCCCCTTTTATATTTCAACTTCAGACCCAAACTTAGTAAATTCTTTCAGTAACATTACTTTTAATTCTTTAAATTGTTGAAGTTTTGTATCATTAGTAATAAAAATATCAGCTTTTCCATAAAGAGCCGTTGCTAGTTGTATGGCATCAGGTGTACGATATTTATATTTACGGCGGATTTTTGCCGTGATAATTGCTATCTCTTGTGTCACATCATAGACATTAAAATGAGGTAACGTTTTAAAATCCTCTTCTCTTTCTTTGATGAGTTTATCAGGAGCAGGGTATGAAAGAGTCTCTATAACACTAATGACACTCGTTATTCCTTTAAATTTGTTTTCAATAAACGAATTGAAAATAGCAGTTGTAAATGAAATATACTGACGATTTGCCTCGAAGTGATAAATAAAAATAGTGGTATCAATAGCAAGAATTTTACTTTTCATCCCATTCATTTCGTAATTTATCCAAATATTTCGTCGTATGAATATCTTTCCATGCATCTTTCATCGAACCCTTGGTTCGTTCCGTCCAAGTCTTTGTTTCAACTTGTAGCGCAACTGTGTTTTCGTTTAAGGGATAAACCAATACTGTTTTCCCAGGTTTTAAACCTTGTATTTTTGTTCGTACTTCTTTTGGAAGTACAATTTGATTCTTGGTGCCAATTCGTATTACTTGCATAGTATGTCAAATATATTATATATTGACATACTTGTCAACAGCAGAATTTCTTTTGCTTGCATTGTAGCCGAATCGTCGTTTATACTCAAAAAGATGCTACCACCATTTGTCAAAAAATTTGATTTTCGTGGGGTTTATGAAAAAGATATTACTGATAAAGATGGCTTTTATCTTGGATTAGCCGTACAAAAATCTCTTCCACTCAAAAGAATACTCGTTGGGTGGGATACTCGCGTTTCCAGTAAACACCTGGCACGAAATTTCATCCAAGCGTTTCAGGGGACAAATATAGAAATCAATTATATTGATATCTGTCCAATTGATTTTATTACAGCGGCAGCAAATTCGTTTGCATTTGATTTTTCTGTTATGTTTACCGGCTCTCACAATCCATGGAATTGGACAGGCTTACTGATGCATACAGCAGGGGGTGCGTCTGTTGAAGGGGAGTTAGTAAATAAAATTGTGGCCCAATATAATCAAGCTTTAAGTACCCCCTATCAAAAACCTACTGGTAGTCTATCAGATTACATAAATTTCCAGCCGATTATTGAGAGTATCTATAAAAAGAAGATATCAGCTTTGATACCACTGGAAGATATAAAATCAATGCGTGTGTGTGTCGATCTTGGCGATGGATCAGGGTATAAAGGATTGGAGATTTTAGAAGATTTATTGCCCCAAGTAACCTTTCACCGTTTGAATGATCGTAAAGTATACAATGCGCAGACACCACATACTGCAGATCCTTCTCAGGTTGAAAATATGCAACAGTTGATGCAGGAGGTCAGAGAAGGAGATTATGATTGTGGTATTGCTTTTGATAGCGATGCAGACCGTGCATTGGCTGTGGATGAAAAAGGCAATTATATAAATGGAACCCTGATCGGGAGTGCAATGATGGATATTTGTACGTCACTAAGGCTTCCTATCCACACTTTTGGGTATGCTGTCGAGTGTGGTCCATCGCTTTATAATACAGCACGTACAAAAGAAAACATTCAGACTATGCCTGTCCCGGTTGGTCGATCAATTATGCGACGTTTGATTCGAGAAAATAAAGTGGATTTAGCAGTTGAAAATGTGGGACATTTTTATAATAAAGCCTTTTTTATGACCGATTCAGGTGCGTTTTCACTGGTGCAAATCCTTTATTGGATAAGTACTTATGGAAAGCTTTCGACGCTTGTCACAGAGCATCCTGATGGACAGAGGACACAATTTACGATACCGCGTGCTGATGATCAAGCAGCTGCATTGGAAAAATTGACGGCTACTATTAATCAAAAGTTTGCCGGTCGTGTGCAGAAAAAAATTGAGGTAGATGGTATCAGATATGAATTTTATGAAGGAGAGACATTGACGACATGGTATGCGTGGCGTCCATCAGGCTACGAACCGATTGAAAAATATTATTTCGGTTCACTCAACCAAGAAGATTACTTATACCTTCAAGAAAAAATCCGCAAAGATTAGGTTTCGTTATTTGCTATACTCTAGGCATGACCTTTGCAAATCTACCATCTCCACTCGAAAAAGCAATATCTGAGATACTACAAAATCAACCCACAGTCGGCTGGCTCCATAGAGCTTCAGAACTACATGAACGATATCTCACAGCTAAGATGGATAAAAAAAGTTATGTCCATGATTTTGAAGATGCATTAGCATACCTTGGCATGCGTGTCCCGGCTACTTACGCACAAATTTATGGCGCATTGACAACTATTCAAGAAAGCATCCCTTCATGGAAGCCTCAATCGATTCTTGATATTGGAAGTGGGCCTGGTACTGGTGGATGGGCAGCTATATCTCATTGGCCTGATCTATTGGAAGTAGATTGTCTTGATCAGAATAAAGACTTTATCCAAATCGGTAAACAAATTGCAGTAGCAGCACAATTACAACAGAAATTTAGTTGGAAACAACATGATTTGCGTGACGGGATTGCTGATAATGAAAAAGTATACGATCTTATTATTATTGCAAATGTACTGAATGAATTGAACCAAACTGCACAAGAAAAAATAATCGGGCAGGCTTTTAATAAATGCGCTGGTGTCCTTCTCGTTATTGAACCCGGAACACCACGCGGGAGTGAGGTTGTTTCGGCTGTTGCTCAAAAGCTCAGCAAAGTAGGGAATTTGCTTGCGCCGTACATTGCGAATACTTTTGTCCAGGACAGTGATTACTATCTGCATTTTCCGCAAAGGTTTATTAGGCCCGATTTTCAGCGTCGCATAAGACAACATATGCGGGTGGATGCAGCAAAGGCGTCTGATTGGGAAGAAGCAAAGTATTCCTATGTTGCGATAAGCAGGATGGCTTCCGAAAAAGAACAATGGGGAAGGTGTGTTGGTCAGGTTCATATACAAAAAGGTTTTCTTGAAGTACCTGTTTTGAGAGCAGAGGGTGTGACCAAGATAAAAATAATGAAGAGAAATAAAGAAAAATTTTCTTATGCAAAACGGTTGCGATGGGGAGATGTGATTACAAGAAATCTGAATGAGTAAACGTATCAGAAAAAACGAAATCGATGATTTTCGATAAGCGGAATTTATATCGAAATATTGTGAGTTTTACTTTTTCAGTTGCAATTTTCTGTGTTGTCTGTCGAGTCGTTTTGCTACCCTCTCTAGTTTTTTAATGGTATTTTCTAAAGTGTTGCCTTCTAACTCTTCAAGTTCTCTTTCGCTTCTTGTAATGATATAGTGTGTTATAGAACTCACAATATATAACAATACTCCAACTCCAGATAAAATATAGAGCATAGTAAATACTTTTGTTATGGTATGGGTCGGATGAAAATCTCCATAACCAACTGAGGTAACTGACACGACACTAAAGTAGAGCGCATCTATCACTTTCCAATGCTCTATTTAAGAGTAACGAGTTGCGTATAATGATAAAAATAAGAAGATTGCTCCTTACATTTTTCAAATATTGCGGCATAAGCTGTGTCTTAGCGTAAAATTTATCTTGAAACCGTTTTAGTTGTATTTTTAGACGACTCCTTCACCTTCCGGAAAACCATGCACAGCTTCGTGCATTTTTTCCCTCACTTCTCTAACACTCATTCTTCCAGTTGAGATATCTGGATGAAGTGAAGCTGCGGCATGTATTCCATGAAGTAGTTCCTTTGGAATATTCTCTGTTAAAACAGGATCTCTCAGTATTCGCCCCAGAGAATCTTCGTAGGACTTGTTATAGCTACCACCGATGTCATAATAAGGTTTACCGTTACTGTCTTCTCGTAAAGGATAATCTGCATCTATCTTATAAATATCGCTGGAATATTCTAATCCTCTTCGCAATCCTATTAAATGAAGATATAAATTAATTCTTGGGTCCCAAGCATATTCACTACTTAGTGTTCTAGCCTCAACTCTTACAGGGCGTAGGTCTTCTCTTAAACCTACTCCGGCTTCTCCATAACCTGACATCAGTGAAATTACACGATCAGAATCTACTCTTTCTGGCAGAAGTATAAATGGAAGAGCTCTATGATTGATATCGAGAATTCCCTTGCCAACTGCTCGTAACCCACTATATGATTGCAACAAATTAATCCCATTTTTGTGATCAACCAGCGATAAGTGCAAATGCTGGCTAAAAATCGTGGGGTTGATTCTATATTTAGGTGCATTTTCCTGGAACCATGCTTGGATCCGTTCCATTGCAAGAGTATACTCACCAACATCCACTGGCCTAATTCTAATCTCCGATAAAATTCTATTATTTGTTATATCATTATAGAGTAAATCTTCAAGACCACCTTCTTTAGAAGGTTTCTCTAAATCGGCCATTAATTTCACTACATTCTTCAAATGGTTAGCAGAATAATTGGGGTTATCCTTTTTATCCTTTGTTATATCGAGATGGGGGATAGAATCACTAGAAAATAAGAGTAATTCAAGTTCTGTACCCGCCTCCAGTATAGGATGAGGATGTATTCCTGGAAGTAAACTATGGCCGTATTTAGCAGCAGCAGCATTTACTTCGGCCTCTTGAGTAAGAGATTCCTTTTCAATTGACAAAGAAAATGGTTCAGTCGGAGGCCGCATAAACTGACTCGGATGAATATTTACAGGAAGAAATTTTACAGTCTCCAAAGGACGTGGAGTTACTTCTCTATGATAACGGACTCTCGCATCATTTGTTCCTGTGTCATCCGTCCTTGGACGAGAGAATAATTCTCTGTGACGTATTACATTTCTTTGTTCCTCGATCATAGTATATGGATGATATCACAAGTCATATAGTTAATCAATATAGTTTGTAATTAAGGGTGTTAGTAAACTTATAATAATTAGAAAAATCGAATTAATTATTACAGGAATTAACTCGAATATTTTTATAACCCACAAAGGACATTGGCTTTTTGTAGTTCTCCATTTTCATCTTGGATAGATATACTTCAGTTGTATGCATAATTAGTTCTTGAGTTCTAAAACGAAGTGCATCACTCCAAGGTAAAATGGAGCAGGAGAGGGGGTGATGCAATGAGCTACAAACATATAAATTTAGAAGAGCGAGAGCGGCTGTATGCGCTCAAAGGCCAAGGTCTATCATTGAG
>JBBSGT010000070.1:0-5503 GCA_038253825.1 Candidatus Levyibacteriota bacterium | reverse complement strand
TCTTTTATCTGTTTCCCCAGTCCAATGAGATCTTTTCGCTCTTCGGGCAATAAAGAGAATGTTTTCATAGTGGAGAATTATTTTGAGGCTTTTTTGTGAAATTGTCAAATTTTACCGATATCTATTTTACGAGAGGTATAGCTTTAATACTGATAAAGGTAAAGCCCCATATATCTAGCTTCTCTCGTAGTATTTTAAATTTTGATATATAACGTGAGGCATCAATGATGAAATTTGTATCTATCAGGAGATGCTTCTTGAATAAGGCTGAGAGTTTTGTATTAGGATTTGAGGTTAAGATTTGAATATGTCCCATCTTCAGTCATAATTTTTTTTACTTCTTTTGCTAACTTAGTAAATGCTGAAGCATTAAAGGATTTGATAGGTGGATTTTTATCTAGTTCTCCATAAGGCAAAGAATCTTCTCCTGTAATTTTCTTTAATTTATTTTCCAATACTTTGATATCATTTTTCATAATCATCCTCTCTTTATTATTCTCATTCTCTTTAGTTTTGTCAATCTTCTTTACCAGCAAAAGAATATCATAACTATGAAAAAAAATGTAATAAAATTAATGCTAACGTTCTCGAGAATATGAGAGTGAAAATATGTGAATATGAATGGGTGCAAAGCTAATACACCCGCCTGTTTGCATTCATTTATTCTCTGAGTTTGGTGATTCATATGAATCTTGAGTTTTTTAGGCGTCTCAACAGGAGATTCAGCACGAAGTAGGGGTTCACCATTTATAATTATATCAGGGTTTCTAGAACTTAAGGAGTGACACAAAATTTTCTCCTATGCTACAATAGGGGAATGAAACCCATAATAACCTATGATGATTTCGCCAAACTCGACCTGCGTGTTGGGACCGTTATCAACTGTGAAGAGAAAGAAGGAAGTGACAAACTTCTGCGCCTAACAGTAGATTTTGGAGAGCATGGACAACGAAATATTCTTGCAGGAATCAAACAATGGTACAATCCAGCAAATCTTAAAGAAAAACAATTTGTTTTTGTTTTCAATCTCGCGCCGCGAAAAATGATGGGAGAAGAATCAGAAGGCATGATTCTCGCAGCTGAAGGAAAGAAACCGCAACCACTCAAACCAAAAGCCAAAGTTCCAGCAGGTAGTCCTATACTTTAGACCTCAATAGTATTTCTTATTCATTCTCTATTCCTTATTCTCCATTCTTAAACTCCTACTCATCACTCGGATCTGCAGGAATGCCATAGTAATTCAAAATATTTTTTGCTGCATCAAAGAAAATAGGAGCCGCAGTCTCTGCGCCATAAATTGAAGTCGATGGTCGATTCAGCACAACCAACATCAGAAATTTTGGATCATCCGCTGGTGCAAACCCAATAAACGACGCAATCGTTTTATTCGGATCATAGTGACCTTCCACCGGTATCTGAGCAGTACCTGTTTTCCCTGCGATACGATAGCCTTTTATCCTGGTCCAAGAAGATTCACCATCATTGACCGCTTTCACCATAATTTCCGTCATCACTTTTGCTGTTTGCGGAGAGATCGGTTGATCAAGTTTTTTGGGAGGGATGGGAATTGTTTGCCCATCTGGTGTCTGCACCGCTGCCACGACATGTGGTTCCATTCGTTGTCCGCTATTGGCAATTGCGGTAAAGGCGGTAATCAAATCAATCGGTGTTACAGTCAGTCCTTGCCCAAAGGTCGCTGTTGCTTGATCAATGGGGTACCATTCACTTTCTGGACGCAGACTCGGATAGACTTCCCCTTGCAAATCAATACCTGTCGAATCACCAATACCAAATTTATCGAAATATGAGAGCATCTTGGTCATTCCCAATTTTCTTCCGGTATAGACCATTCCGGTATTATCCGAATGGACAATAATATCAGTCATTGAGATATTTGGGAAATATTTATCATCCCATGTTTTGATGTCGTAACTACCTATTTTTACCGGCCCCGCACATATATCACATTGTGTCTCAGGCTTTACCAGCCCTTCATTCATCGCTGCCGCCATAACTATCGGTTTGAAGGTCGAGCCGGGTTCATAGGCAAAAGAGATAAGTGGATTTTTGTAGAGACTTTCATTATAATTTTGAAAACTTCGTGGATCAAATGAAGGGAAAGAAGACATTGCCAAAACGCCACCAGTTTTGGGATCCATAACGATCGCCATTCCATTTTGTGCGCCATACTTCGCAATACCATTCTTCAGTTCATTATCGAGCAAAAACTGGATTCGTCGATCTATATGCAAGAGCAGACTTCTTCCGTCTACCTTCATGGTGCTATCATTCATCTTAGCGAGAATCGGCTGTCCTGCTGCGTCATGGACCACAATTGATGTACCATCTTTCCCTCGTAATTGCCGATCATAATAACCTTCCAAGCCAAAATACCCTTTATTTCCGCCATTCTCGTCTTTACCAACAAAACCCAGTAGTGATGCTGCCATTGGTGCTTCAGGATAAAATCGCACGGTCTCATCTTGAAAACCAACTCCAGGGATCTTCTTCGCTTCAATTTTTTCTTTGACGGAATTATCGACATTAACTTTTAGCGGAACCCAAAATTTATCTCTTGAAAGCAGCGCGCTAATCGTAGCGCTTTTAATATCCAGTAATTTTCCCAGTGTATCCGATTCTTCATCTTTGTCTTTGACAACTTTTGGGTTTGCATACACGAGATAGGCTAATTTATCAGCAGCAATCGAAAATCCATCTGATGTCTTAATCTCTCCTCGTTGCGCTATTGTCGTAACCTGTCTATCATACTGGGCTTGACCGATTGCGGAGAGTTCTTGTGCACGGACGACTTGCCAATAAAATAATCTACAGATAATGAGTCCGAAAACAAGCAGAAAAAACAATAATGTCATCCGATAACGCCAATTCATATACGTTCTAGTGTATCAAAGCTAACAGAAGTATGAAACTCGATATTTACTGGGCGCGAGCCAAAGGCATTGGTGCAGAAAGATCAACTTGTGATTTCACAGGAACGAAACCAAGGCTCTCGGCTTTTGCAGAGATAGAAGTATAAGCTGCTGCCATAAGGTATTTCTCTTTGAGTAATTCATTTTGTTTTTTATATGCACCAATCTGGTTTTGGATATCGACCAGTTTGATCCCGTTTGTCGAAATACTATTTACGAGCGTAATACGCACCAAAGCAAGCACGACAATAATGCATCCTAACAAACTCAGAATTAATATAGGTTTTTTCATAATAACTTGAGGCCTTACCTCTTAAATCTAAACTTTCTCAAATACGCGCAATTTTGAACTTCGGCTTCTCTTGTTTTGTTCTCTTTCTTCCTCAGTAGGTATAACTGGTTTTTTCGTAATAATAGTTCCCAACCCTTTCTCAGCAAATCCGAGAAAAGTCCGTTTAACAATCCGATCTTCCAAGGAATGGAAGGAAATGACTACCAATCTTCCTCCACTATCAAGTACTGTTATCGCTTTCGGTAACGCTTCGATCAGACTATTGAGTTCATCATTGATTGCGATGCGTAAAGCCTGAAAAACTCTCGTTGCCGGATTAACATCTTTTTGGCTATACGGAACGGCTTTTCGAATAATCGTCGCTAACTCCGTTGTAGTCTCGATGCGCTTTATTTTACGAGCGCTAATAATACTTGCGCTAATGCTTCGCGCAAATCTCTCCTCACCCAGTTTCGTAAAGAGATCATACAATTCACCTTTTGTCAGAACATTGACCAGATCGCTTGCTTGTACGTGCAGATCCTTATCCATCCGCATATCCAGAGGTCCTTCTTTTTGAAAGCTAAAACCTCGCTCTGGCGTATCGACATGATGACTCGAAATTCCCAAGTCCAAAAGAATCCCTGCTACTCCCATAAATCCATGCTCTTTTGCAATCAATGCAATATCCTTAAAATTCCCCTTCTCCAAAATTAAATTTTTACTCCATTCTCCATTCTCTATTCTCCATTCTTTCTCAATATAATCCAGAGCATCCTGATCTTGATCAATTCCCAACACTTTTCCACCCCGTTTTAAAATTTCCAATGTATGACCTGCGCCACCAATTGTCCCATCGATATACCGTTTTCCGGACTGTACATTGAGTTGTTCTATTGTTTGTTGTAAAAGTACACTTCTATGATAATTATTCATCCTGCCAATACCTCTCATCTCCCTCTCCTCCTAGGAGAAGGTCAAAGTGAGGTCTACGGAGTTAATCTAACCCCGGTTCTCTTGTTAATCGTTCCGCAATCGATTCAATATTTTTCCCCGATTCTTTCTGATGTTCCTCCCACTGTTTTTTATCCCAAATCTCGACAAAACGTTGAATGCCGATAAATATAACATCTTGATCCAGATGAGCAAAATCTCTTAAATATTCAGGAATGACGAACCTTCCTTTCACGTCTATCTCCACATCCGTTGCATTCCCAAGCAGGAATCGCTGCAATTCCCGTATCGATTTACTCGTAAACGGTTTGCCTTCAGTTCCTTCCAAAAGCGTTTTCCAATTTTCTTCAGAGACAACAATCAAGCATTTTTCAAAGCCTTTCGTAACGATCAGCTTTTCCCCAAGTACTTCTCTAAATTTTTTCGGTAATCCTGTTTGATGTTTTTCACTAATTTTCCCTTCGTATTGTCCTATCAACATAGCTGCTTCAGTTCCCTTGCATTCTGGTTTGTAAGACTACTTTCCCCTACTTCTGACTACTTTTCTTATTTTGCTCCTTTTATAAAAAGATGTCAACAGAGGGTATATGTTTCGAAGTGTTTCACCAAACGATCAGTGTACAGATGTCGTGCTTTGCTCTGTAAGAAAAAGTAAAAATGATGAAGTTTAAAGAGTAAGATTATCGATAACTTGGTAGACTTTCTTATTTGATTTGGTAACTTTTAATGTTAGCTTGACTGATTTTATACCTGTATCGTATCGGACCACTGTGGCTGATTGGCTTCCAAGAACAAGATAATCAGATTCATACATTGATGCACCATCAACTTTGGCTTCACCTGTAATACCGCGTTGTACACGCGCGTCTCCGCCATCACTGATTTCTTGCTTAGTAGAATCAGCTTCATAGGTAAGTTCGTATTCGACAGATTTGATATCAGATGCTTTTGCAATCTTAAACTTAACTTTTTTCTTGTCAGAAGATGGTTCGAGTGAGAGACCGATATCTTTAGGAGATAACGTTTGAATGAGGTTTTCATCAACTGTTTGATCTGTTACTGGCTTTGCTTTACTACCAGCGACAAGGAAGAACCCACCTACGCCAATTATCAAAAGAATAAGGATACCCAGAGCAATTTGTACACTTCTATTTCTAAACATACCTATCTCAAGAATATCGTATAGTCATATTCACTGTCAAGTTATCGCATTACCTCATCAAAAAACATGAAACCTCTGATTCGTTACCTCACATAAGAAACATGATATTTTGTTGCATAATCTGAGCTCTCCAGGAGGGGGTGATTATGTGAATTTACAGACAAAGCAATCATTGGTTATCAGCGT
>JBBSGT010000069.1:0-5728 GCA_038253825.1 Candidatus Levyibacteriota bacterium | reverse complement strand
GCGCTACAAAACCCTGCACTTATTCAGAAATCCCAAACTGATCAAAAAACGAAAAGAATCATTGAAGACCGTTTCTATTTACCTTTCGATGCACAAAATGTATTGACATATTACCAGAAATTTGCCTCTCCATCTTGACATGTGAGGAGACTTTATCTTCTGCTGAAGCATTATATGTGTTAAAATTAGGGAATGGAAGCATTATTTTTATCAATTCTTGCCTTTTTTTCGACTCTTTCAGGTGGGCTTTTTAGCCTTAAATTCCGCGATAAACTGCATTATATAATGAGCTTTACTGCAGGCGTTTTGGTGGCTGTCTGTTTTTTTGATATTCTTCCTGAAGTAATCTCCTTGAGCACTGAGAGAAATTTGCCCATCATTAATGCGTTGATAGCGCTAGTTGTCGGTTTTTTGGCATTTCATATTTTGGAGAAGGCGGTTATTATTCATCATGCGCACGAAACAGAATATGAAGCGCATCAGCATCACGGAGGTCTGATCGATCATCATCATCAAACGGTTGGTTTGGTTGGTGCTTTAGGTTTGGCATTCCATAGCTTTTTGGATGGTGTTGGTATTGGGCTGGGATTTCATGTCGATCCACATGTGGGCCTCTTGATAGCTGTTGCGGTGATTGCTCATGACTTCTCAGATGGTTTAAATACGGTAACGCTGATGCTTACCAATAAAAATACAACTAAAAAATCTTTGATGTTACTTTTGTTGGATGCAACGACACCTATCTTGGGTGTGCTTTCAACGTATGTGCTGAGTATCGCTCCTCAATTTCTTCAAGTCTATCTTGGTTTCTTTGCCGGTTTTCTTCTCTATATAGGAGCAAGTGATCTGCTACCGGAAGCACACAGCAAGCACAGTTCTTATCGGATGATTCTGTTAACGATTGTTGGAGTTATCTTTATCTTCTTCGTGACAAGATTAGTTTAGTTTTATAGTTGATTTATGTTGCTTTGGATACTTTGAAGGTCTGAAGAATCACTGGCATTACTATCCACCGCTTTAATTTCCTGAATTGTGTGATCTGCTACAGGTGTTACTGATTTAACCATTGTAGGGGCTGTTGCTTGAGAGGCTTGTTCTTTATTTTTTGAGAATAAAACAAAAGAAGCAACCCCGATTGCAATCAGAAATACAATTATTGCACCAATAATCAGTGGCATAAAAGATTTTTTCGCAGGTTGTGGCGGATTGGTAGGAGGAGTTACAGGTGATTGTCCTTGGTTCAAAGGAGGTGGAGGTGTAGCAACTGGAGTTGTCTCAGGTTGCGTAAGGGCTGTTGGTTGCGGTGTAGGTGTAACACCAGGCGTAGTCGGCTCTGCAACTGGTGGTGTCGAAGGTGCAGAACTCGTAGGGGTAGTTGTTGGTTGATTAGGTTGATTGTTATTTGCTGATTGATCCATAGGTTAGTGTGTATTACTTGTTACTTTCTCTAAAGCTTGTGCTGCTGCCAAGACTGCCTGTTTAGCAGTTTGCACTGCTTGGTGCGCTGTTGTCAAGTCAGTTCTGAATTGCACAAACGTTGTATTAACATTTTGTTTCAGTGTGGCATCATCAGTAATTTGTGGAATATATTGATTAGCAGCTTGACTTGCGACCGTAGTTTTTGCAGCAGCAAGGGCGTCTTTCGCATGGGCGACTGCCGTATCAACGGTTGATGTATCTTTACCGGCTGCTTTTGCAGTAGCTGATTTTGTACTTAATGTATCAAGAATACTAGAAAGTTTGGTTAAAGCTTCTGACATTCTTTGGGTTTGATTGGTGTTAATTGTGGTAAATCGATCACTGACATCAGTAACCACTGTTTGTTTTTTTTGATCTTTCAGTTGGGCAACTTTTGTTTTGAAATCCGCACGCTCTGTTTTAAATTTCGCTTGCATTTGCGCACGCTCCGCAGACATACTTGCTCGAAAATCCTGGCGATTTTGTTGGATTTCTGTATGCATTGCTTGGCGGTTGTGCTGGATGTCGTTATGGATCGCCTGATGGTCTGGCTTCCCAGAGTGCCCTAGATTTCCGGAAGGGGAAACATCTTGGGCAAAGGCAAATGACGCTGTACTCAGAAAAATAACTGAACCGACCAGTAAAGTATGCTTTAATTTCATAGCTTTAGCGTATCGTGAATAGTAGATTTTGTCAAGACAAGTTTATTAATTTAGTTGAAATTAATGGAGAGATAGACTGCTAAAAAGGCAAAACCAAGAACCCCAAGAAGTCTACGAAAATTATTTACACCCGCAAGTGCTTCTTGAAATGACCAATTTGTTCCTGCCGTCGCGGCAATAATGACGCTCACCACATGGACTGTTTGCTGCGTAAAAAACGAGATAAAACCAAAGAGTAAAGTGATGAGAAGTGATTTATTGGGTTTTTGAAAATAGATCATGGAACTTACAAAACAAACTTTAGCTCTTTCACCAACTGTGTACTGTCTTTAAATAAAAATGTTTCTATACCCAACGCCTTTGCTGCTATACTTCAATCCTATGACACAAAACGAAGCGCTTGATATGCTCAAACTCGGACATAATGTCTTCCTGACTGGACCGGCAGGATCGGGAAAAACCTATTTGCTCAATCAGTATATCGCATATTTAAAATTGCATAAAGTATCAGTTGGTATTACTGCGTCTACGGGAATCGCAGCAACGCATATGGGCGGGACGACGATTCATAGTTGGGTAGGAATGGGGATTCGAGATAGCATGTCAGAGCCGGAAATAAGAGAATTACTCAAACGACCATATTTGCGCAATCGTCTTGCGCGCACAAAAGTATTGATCATTGATGAAATTTCCATGCTGCATGCACATAGGCTTGATCTGGTGAATATAATTTGCCAAATCTTCAAGGGAAATTCCGCTCCGTTTGGTGGGATGCAGGTGATTATGTGTGGAGATTTTTTTCAGCTGCCGCCTGTATCCAAACAACCTCGTCAACCCGAACTTGTTTCGGGATCTCCAAATCACCAAGATGAGATGCTGAGACAAGCCCAGCATGACAAGAAATCAGAGTTTGTTACTGAGTCTGAAAGTTGGAAGGACATGCGTTTGCAGATTTGTTACTTGGAAGAGCAGCATCGTCAGGATGACCGTTCATTTCTGCGAGTGCTCAACGACATTCGCAACAATGAAGTTAGTGAGATGACAGTGGAATATTTATCAGAACGACTGGATAAAGATACGCAGGGATATGTCCGACCAACGCGATTGTTTACCCACAACGCAGATGTGGATGCGATCAATCAAAAACATCTTGAGGAACTGACTGGCGAGTCTCATGAATATATGATGAGCTGGCGGGGGAGTTATGGTTTGACAGAAATTCTTAAAAAGAGTTGTCTTGCGCCTGAAGTGTTAACTCTGAAAAAAGGTGCACAAGTGATGTTTGTCAAAAATAATTACGAAGTCGGTTATGTTAACGGCACACTAGGAGAAGTGATCGATTTTGTCAATGACCCTGAGTTTCCTGAGGGAAAGCAAAAACTTCCAATTGTTCGGACATTTGATGGAGTTGAAATTCGAGTGGGGAGAGCTGATTGGTCGGTCAAAGAGGATGATGAAGAGAAAGCTGCACTTTCACAGTTGCCGCTGCGACTCGCCTGGGCTATCACTGTTCATAAAAGTCAGGGGATGAGTCTTGATGCGGCAGAAATTGATCTGAGCAGGTCATTTCTCCCAGGCATGGGTTATGTAGCATTGTCGCGAGTGCGAAGTCTCTCCGGCTTAAAACTCATGGGCATGAACCAAATGGCCTTGCAGATCAATCCAGATGTCTCAGAAATGGATCGCGAGTTTCTTGCACAATCCAATGAAGGAGTTCTTTATCTTACAGGTTTAGACAAGGGTAAAAAAACACAAATGCAACTGGATTTTTTAACCTTTCTTAAAGGAAATTAATGATACAACGAAAGAGAGGCAACCGAAGTTACCTCTCAAGTATGTGATAGTCAATGCAAGAAATACTTAAGTATTACTGCTGACAATTATTTTGGTTTGAACCGTTTTGTTGGTTCTGCCAATCATTCATGTGTTGGTTCCACCAACCTTGGAAATCGTTATATTCCCAACCTTTGCCTCTGGTATTTAACCAATCCATATTGTTTTGCTCTGACCAACTGACATATTCGTTCCAGTCAGTGTTCATGTTTTGGTTATCATTCCAGCTATTCCCTTGGTCACTCCACCAACCATCATAGTTACTCCAATCGTTTTTTGATTGGGAAGATTGACTTACGTTGATGTTACTGTTGGCGTACCAATTTTGGTCGCTGTTGTTTTGATCGGATGACCACTTTGCCCAATCGTTTCGGTTTGAACTTTGGTTATTGCTCCAATTACCTCGTTGGTTTTGCCAGTTTCCGTGGTTGTTACTGTCGTAATTTGCGAAAGCAGACCCGGTCAGCATCATGCCGAGAATAGTGGCTGTGGCTCCAGTGGTTATCAATGTTTTTTTTATTTGCATTCCTTTTTCACCCCCTTTCTGTTCGGTTTCATAAAGATGTTCATACGTTGAAATTCATTATCTCGTTTGGATGTGTGTTTTGTGTGAGTAAAAGATAGAATGAAGTAAGAATAATTTACTTCTTTCTTACGCATCCCCCATGCAATTATGAGGTGGAAGAAGTTATTATAAAGCATACTGAAAGGAGGTGAGAGATCTGGGAATATTAAATGATTACAAGAAAAAAGCTGAAGGTGAAATCGACAAAGCAAAGGGTGAAGCTAACCAGCAACGTGGTGGCCTCGCTGGCGTCAAAGGTGGCTTGCAAAAAATGAAAGGCAATATGAAAGAGGAAGCAGCTGATGCCGATCTTAATGCGCGCAAGGAAGATACTGCGGATGACAGAAATTAATCAGCAGCGAATTTCTTAAACTCACCAAGATAAGATAATGAAAGTTTCTTATGCAATAAGTATGGGGATAATCTCCTCTATATCGTTAATGACATAGTCTGGATTGCTTTCGCGAATCTTTTCACCGGCGGAGCCGTAGGTAACGCCAATAGTTTTTGTCCCCGCACTTTTGCCAGATGCAATATCTTCTTTTGCATCACCAATACTTATGGTTTGTTCGGGAGATACATGCAGTCTTTCTAATGCAAGAAGAACTGGGCGTGGGTGTGGTTTTAGTTCTTCTGGTTTCAGATCTTCTCTTGGGATAACAATCTCAATAAAAGGCATAAGCCCTGAAATTTCGAGAGTCTTTTGAAGATTTTGTTCAGAGCGAGTCGTAACGGCGGCAATCTTTATTCCTTTCTCGAATAGTCTTTTCAAGGTTTCTACAGTATGCGGGTAGGGAACTGCCAAATCGAGATGTTCTGCTTGAAAAGCACGATGAACTTTAATTAACTCCATGTTTTCAACACCAGGTGCAAAAACGTCGTAACATTGTTCAATCGGTTTTCCCATATGGGGAAGTAGTTGTTCAAGAGTAATAGCAGGTAAATGGAATTTTTCTAGCGCATGAAGATAGGCTTGAAAGATAAATTGTTCGGAATCTAAAAGTGTCCAGTCTACATCGGAAATAAGTGCTTTGTATTTCATTTGTTTCATATAATTATAACAGATAAGAAAATTGCAATCTATATAATAGTCAACTCCCAAATAGTACGGTGTCAAAAAGCAAGTGTTATTTCAGTTTAGCTTTGATCTATATGATATTTTTTCCATAGTTATCCCTTCACGATTCTATTCGTGCTTTTTCATTTCTCT
>JBBSGT010000068.1:0-5782 GCA_038253825.1 Candidatus Levyibacteriota bacterium | reverse complement strand
GAAACTTCATCAGTGGACAGGGCAAGTTTTATCATGGCAGTGAGCAGCCACTTTAGCATATCTGCCACATTTTTTCATGCACAGCTGTATGAAAATTACTCTTCAATAAAATATGCCATTCTGTTTTTCGCTGGCTATACCTGGCGAATAGTTGCTACCATCATCACCGCACTTGGTGTTGTTATCTTTACGCATAAGTGGGATATCGCACTTGGTGTAGGTGGATTGACAGGACTTATTAACCTCATTCTTTACTATTTTCATGAAAGGTTATGGGAGAATATCGTCTGGGGGAGAGTAAAGACGAAGAAAAATAAATAGCATTCCTCATTGACAGTACTCATCATTATCTTCTACATTGTAGTATGCAGAATAAAAAAGAAACAAGTATAAAGAAGCGAATAGTTTGGGCGTTTATTGCTGGACTGCTTCTCCTCTATATCGGATCGTTTGTATTAGCTTACGGTGGACTTTTTCTTCGAGGGTATATCGATCAAACCTATTATGAAAGCGCTTATACAAAATTGCTCTATGTTCATAGCTTCGATTATATTCCATTACATACCATGCAAAACGTAATTATGTCCGTTTCTGCGGCTGGTGTTATATCAGGAATAGAGTATGTATTAATGATACTGCTATTTATAATCTCTGGTGCAACTGTAACTAAAATTGCAAAAAATTTACCATGGATTAGTGCAGTGTTCCCGAGCATTTTTGTGAGCTTATTTTCTTTTCACCAGACGGTTGAGGGAAATTATAATATTCTGAGTTATCCGATATCATTTGTCTCCGGTAATGCTAATTTTTATCTCATCGGTATCTTTCTCTTATCTGCTTTACTCGGCGGCTTTTTACAAAGGCATGTTTCGATACATAAATAAGTAGTTATCTTCTTTCATATCTTCTACATCCTTGATTGAACTTCGGGAATCGTTTATAATCAGTTTGTTGGACGCTTAGCTCAGCTGGTTAGAGCATCTCATTTACACTGAGAGGGTCTGGGGTTCGAATCCCTAAGCGTCCACATTAAGGGAGTGATGTTGTTTAAATACCTCGTTTAGTGCGATACAGTCCTCTAATTGAGGGGTTCCAAAGCGTAATTCGTTATATGTCGGAGCCTTCTTGAAAAGTATACCAAAATAAGTCGCTCTTTTAACAAGATCCGGGATACCTAACAACAAATCTTCAATGTGTTCCAAAAAATAATCAATGTTGTCCATAATTACTTCCATATTGATATATTCTGACTCTTTCTTTTCCTTTTCACTCTGTAATTGAGCAATTTCTTTTTCAGCTTTAAGTATATCGGTCTCAACAGATTTAATGACACTTTCAACAGAGAGTTTTTTAATTGTTTCTGTCAGTGATGCTATTGAAAGTTGCAGTTGCTCAATTTTTTCATCAATAACAGATGAATCATTTTTATTCTCTTTCATACGCCTCTCCCACTCTTCAGTAGCTGCTTTTTTAAGTGTTTTTCTATATTCCTTACTCATTTGTAATCCTTTAACAAAATTATGAATCGTTGTTTCTAGATCTTTCTTTTGGATACGTAGATACTTGTGATTTCGACTACAATGATAAGCTGGGAAAAGCCCTCCATGTCTCCCTCGTGATGCGCTGCCATAGAAAGGTTTTTCACATTCAGGACACAGGACATAGCGTTTATATGGATACTCTGGATTTTTAACTGTCTTTTTCAGTTGCCATTCTGCAGGTTTTCTTCTCTCGATCCGTACTCCCCCATTTATTTCTGAAATAACAATTTTTCCTCGATTGGCTTTATTGAATGTATCATAGGTAATTAAACCCTTAAATTGGCCTTTAATCGGTTTTCCTTGCGTCCATTTATGAGTAAATACCGCAGCATACGCCGGATTCTCTATATGCTTCCAAAATTGCTTTAATGTGAGAGGCTTATTTCCTTTCGTTCCAATTATTTGTGTTTTATCTTTTGGGTTTCGTTTATGTGTTTTTCTTGTTTTAAATCCTAAGCTATTGATTTCATCAACTATTTGCTGATCTGTCATATTTCCTCGTATCCGAAGATCAAACATTCTTATAATCCATCTTGCTTCTTTTGGACTGGGAGTCAAAATTACTCTCTCCCATGATCAGTTTCTACTTTTTCATTTTGATACCCAAACGGAGGGATAGCGATCCGATACCCCATTCTGGCATAACGAATCTCGGCGCCGATCATTCTCGATAAAATGTCTCGTATTTCGTCCTTTGCTCTTTCGGCTTCTAAAATCTCTGACTTTTTTGTGGGAGAATACACACTCCATGGGAACTGAATTCCTAAATGCTCTAACGTATTAACTTCTTGGTTGCCGATGATACCGTAAATATCAACCAGCTTTACTCCATAATCTGTTAGTTGCATTTTAAGGTGGTCATAAAAATATGAACCACCTCTTGTAAATCTATCAATGGATTTAATAACAAAAAGTTGAATGTCATTCTTTGGATCTTTACAGTAATCGACTACCTCCTGCATTGGCTGTTCTCCCTTTGACGCTGACTTCATTAAAAAGAAGAACTTCTTAATAGTAAGGTTTTGATTTTTTGCAAACTGTTCTATTTGGTCTTTTTGTGCTTGCGGTGAATCCCCTTGCAGACCTAGAAAACGTCTCAAATTTAAAACACATCAGGAAGTCTTTTCTGAGTATCTCAATTTACCCTAGGGGATGCATTCGTTCCTAGAATACGGGCTTTCTGTAGCAGGTAAATGTTTTAATTGTTCTTCCAAATCTTCACAAAGATTTTTAATCAGTTCCGAAACTTGAAAATATGGTGGAGCTTCTTTATCTGAAAAAGTAACTTGTATCATTCGGTATTTCCCTGCCCATGTCGGAAAAATCCAAGTGAAAGATGCATCATGCAATTTGCAGAATAGCTCCGGTGTTATCTGAACATCTCGGTCCTTTTTGACCAAATCATAAAGATGCTCCAACCCTTTTTTTGTTCCCTCAAGTTCGAGCTTGAGAAGTTCTACTCGTGGAATAACGCCCAATGCCGTGTCTTTATATGAAGTTGCACCATGAGGTTTTGTTCCTGATTTACTCATGCATTATTTGAAAAGTGAAGAAACCATCTTACGAGTTACCGGTTCGCCTTCTAGCTTGGTTGTACGGAAAATAATTTCGGGCATAAACGCACGAAAAACTCCCAACACATCTTTTTTCTTTGCTGTGCGGTACTTTGTATATGCTTGGACTAATTTTGTTTGTTCGCGTTTTCCCATACTCATAGTATAGTACGTCAATATGTTGAAAACAAGGTTTTTTATAATGCGACTATTCACACTCAATTCTTGAAGCTATTTTTATCCCTATGACAAATCTAGTTTCTTTTTTACAACATTGACAAAATATATATATAGTATATACTTTTTGTAATGAATACAACATCGATTCTTATAAAAACAGATCCTAAATTAAAAGAAGACGCTCAAAAAACCGCTATAGAAATGGGTATTTCTTTAACAAGCGTGATCAATCGTTACTTAAAGCATTTTGTCCGGACAAAAACAATTACTTTTACTGCAAATGAAGAACATCCGACAGAATTTTTTTTAGAGGGCTTAAGAGAAGCAGAAGAAGATATTAAAGAAGGACGCATTATCTCATTTAAAAACAAAGATGAAGTATTAGCATATCTCGATAAGAAAATAGTGTATGCAAAGAAAACAAAAACCGCAAGCTCGCGTTGAATTTTCATCTCGTTTTGATGAAGATATAGATAAAGCTCCTCTTGAAGTTCAAATTGCTTTCCGCGGCATATATGAACTCTTCCAAGAAAATCAAAATAACGAAATTCTAAGAAACCATTCACTCAATAAACTTGGAAAACGATATCATGGATTGTGGAGCATTGATGTAACTGATGACTGCCGTGCAATCTATAGAAAAAAAAGGATGACAATTATTTTTATCATGTTGAGAACTCATGAGCAGCTATACGGAAAATAATTTTTGCTTAGCCCTCCTCTACCTCAATGATTGAAACTGTACCTTCAAAATAGGTAAACCCAAAATCATTTAATTTTTGGTATAACCGGAAGAGACTTTCAAAAACAGAGTTCCAAGCCACGGTTCGATTGTCCACCAACAGAAACTAAATTTAGTAAATATATAAGAGAATAACTTAAAAGAAGCTGTGATAGAAGGAATAACCGGCGATCCAAAGATTTGGATAAAAATAATAAAATATTAAATAATAGAGTAGGACACATATACTACTTGCTATACGCATATGAGATCTCTCCAGTTACCTCTCGCCAATCATTGGAAGGATAAACTCTCTGAAGTTCAGTACTAAGAACTTGTCGTGAATCACCGGGAAATGAACGAAGTGCATAATTAGAGGCGAAATTCACAAAATGGACTCTATCCCAAAACCGTATGATATTTTCATCAAGAACAATTCCGGTCAATCGTGCATGTTCATCTATAGCTGCATGCAATACTTCGTCACCATGTTGAGGAGTACGACGGAGTTCTTGCTCAGGAGTTGAAGGCATCGCCCGCTCATAATCAATGACACTGGTTAAAACCAAGTCGTCATTAGAATTATTGTTAAATACATAGTTACTAGGTTTTAAATCATCATGCCCGATGATATTTCTAGCTGTAATGTGCCCTGAACGCTGTAACTGCATATACTGTTGAACTTGATAACTTCTCATAGCAGCTAGTGTATGTTGACCAATATTATGCAATGCTCTTGAAATATAGCCGCTTTCATCTACCTAAGCTGCTCGTTTGTCATAATGAGATCTTGTATGACTATTATATAATTGTCTAAAGTCAGAACTATCTAATGGTATTGCTTTTGAAAACCAATGTACATATTGCGCAAGTTTTCTGCCTAACGAGTCCTTCTCGGATGTTTTCATTGAAGCTACCTGACCATCTGTGAGTGTAATTCCAGGCATATATTGAGCAATAAACAGACCGGATATCGGGTCTTCATCAATCACAGTTGGTATTGCAACGGGGGCATCATCTAAATGGTCAACAAGCAATTTTAATATACCGGCTTCATACATTGGAATACGCATTCGAGTTGTATCAAATGCTCTATCAGGTACTGCTGATGTCTTCTTGATTATGTAAGGGGTAGTCACATCTTCTACAACAACTATATCCCTACCTTCACCGGGGTGGATGTGTCTATATCTTGAACCACCAAAATCTTTCAAAAGAGTATGAACTTTTGTATCGGATATACGGCCAGGTTGTGCTGTTTCTACTGACATTTGGAGATTATAGCAAATTTTATTGCTGGATCTGCTTCCGGATCATTTATAATTATAAGATACTTAAAAATTACGCAAATTAACAATGAGATGAGATTTATTTCATATATTTTATAGTCTGTTGCCTTCGTGTAGAAACGGTTACTATTTCATGATATAATCTTCAAGTTGGTTTCAACGTGTATCTGAAATATCCCTAATTGTGATAAAATAGGGATGATACAAATGCCGCTCTAGCCTAGGTGGTCATGGCGCATGTCTGAAGAACATGATATCACAGTTCGACTCTGTGGGGCGGCACTGCTTACGATGCCAAAAGTACAGGTCCTTGTAATCTACTTCCATAAAACACCGTATTCTCTTTTCTTTGTGAAGGTTTCAAAATAGTTACTACTGGCGCAGTTTCCTGTAATCTCGTCTCCAATGCATTTCGAGAAGGGGTATTTTCATGTGCACCTATTTGTTCCACTGCAAAAGCTCCACTGGCTGTACCCCATAAAAGGCTTTGTTCAATAT
>JBBSGT010000067.1:0-6030 GCA_038253825.1 Candidatus Levyibacteriota bacterium | reverse complement strand
TTACCAAGCAATCAAGCAGGAGTATCTAATTGTTCAGCAGCGGGTTGGGATACAGGATATTCCATCTCAAAGGATGCAAATAACAGAATAACAGTAACTGCAAGTGGGTATGGCGGTACTACAATTACTGTGACTCGATAAAAATAAGCTTAAAATTATTTTAAACTGCCGAAAGGTAGTTTTTTTTATGTTTTTATTTTTAAGCAAAATCCTATATAATAAAGAATAACAATGGCAAAAATACTTTTAACAGAAGATGACTTATTTCTACGTGATATTTACCTCGAAGCACTGCAGAGTGGAGGGTTTGATGTAACTACTGCAAGTGATGGGCAGGAGGCATATGAAGCTATCCTTTTGGGTGGTTGGGATTTGGTACTTCTTGATGTGGTTATGCCAAGGATGAATGGTGTCGATGTGCTAAAACAATTACGAGACAAATCACCAAAAACACTTGCCAAGCATATCATTTTTATGACAAATAGCGATATTAGTTCTGATTTGAGTGAGGTTATGGATATGACTGATGGTTTTCTTCTGAAAAGTGCGTATACCCCTGAACAACTTGTAGCGCAAATCAAAGATATTCTAAATAGTTAACAGTAAAATTATTTATCTTCTTTCGGGGGTTCAGATAGCTGACCTTTGAACCAGTCAACCCAAGGATTTACTGCAGGATTTTGTCCATAAGCCAGTCCGAGATACAACGTCAGAAAACTTCCATAAATCAAAACTTCCAGAAAGTCATCATAGACTGATTGTCCGCTTGTGGTAAATTCATGTACAGAATAATTATTCTTTTGGACTACGTCTATGGTAAGCTCGACACGTTTTTTAATCTTATCTGAATAGTTAGGGGAATCAAAAATCAGAAAGTGCAGTGGTGCGTACGCTGGGAATTGCAATCCTTCCATCAGGTGATGATTGAGATCAGGAATGAGGAAAAATGATGAGAAGGCTTTACTTGTCTCATTGAACTGATTACGGGCGATCTGAGCGTTTCCTGACAGATGCTCGGCAGAAAAAATGACAGGAATCTTATTCACGAAAATTTCGTGATCTTGCAGTGCTTGTTGTTTTAGATCAGCAAATTTTTCTTTCAGACGACCAAGTGCTTCAGTAATTACTTCATCTTCGATATCAATGACATTAGTTCTATTCAAGAGCCCGATAAGACCGAGGATTGTGTAACCCGCACCCAGACGTGGGATATTGCCTGAATTCAATTTTCCATCAAAAATATAAGCGGGAATATTGTTATCTTTCGCAAATTCTGCAAGCGGACCACCTTTGGTAAGGATAACCATATGTGCTTCTTTGGCTTTTGCATCCTTTGCACACGAAAGGACTTCTTCAGTTGTTCCAGAGTAACTTGTGAGAACAACAAGGGTATTCTTCCCAACATAATCTGGGAGGAAATAATCACTGACAACTTCTGATGGGAATTGCAGTTCATTTCCGAGAAGAGATTTAAGCACAAGCGCTCCATAAACCGAAGCACCCATACCACAGAAGACGACATTTTCAATGTTTTCAAGTTTTGGAACATCAAGAGCATTAACTTGTGCCCACGCTGCCTCGCACTGTTCTATGATTTTTTCTGTGATCCCTACAGTATCAACTGGATCAAGCTTTTTAATTTTTTCAGTATCGTTAAGATCTAACATATATTTATTTCATTAAACTTCACCACGTTCTTTTTTTCTTTGTTCGTCAGTTTCGTTTGGTCTTGCGTAATCATCTTCAAGCCTCCAGGTCGTCCCACCTTCTGGCATTGATGCTTCCATGATGTCACAATTCGTTACTGCGAAATGTCGATGCTTCTGTCCAACTATCGTTGTATAGCTTACACCTTTTTGCATATGAATAGTCTCTAGTTCTCCCTTTGTGTTCTCCATAATGAGGTCGCACTCTCCATTGAGAAGCCAGTAACTTTCTTGTTTTTTGTCATGAATTTGCAAAGAAAGACGATTCCCAGCGTCAATATGAAGAATTTTCCCCATATAGGGCATACCTTCAGGTACCCAATGAATTTCATAACCCCATGGTTTTTCAACTTTCTTTACATAAGGCTGATTGGTGAAGGTGGATTTATCGAATTGAGGTATTTCTTTATTATCGTCAGCCATACAGAGTATCTATCTCCTGCATTATTCCTGGGCAAGTCCTTTTATAAGTGATATTAATTCGTCACGTTTAGTTTCCATTTCTGTTTTGTCATAACTTTCAATGTTGAGTCGTAGGAGTGGCTCTGTATTTGAAGTTCGAACATTAAAGCGCCAATTCGGGTACGTAATGGAAACGCCGTCCATTGTTTCGAGTTCACCATTGTCGTATTTTTCTTTCAGAGCATCCAGGATCTCAGGAGCATTGGTAACTTTGAAGTTAAATTCGCTAGACTCAAAACTTCTTTGCAGATCTTTGACGACCTCAGATAAAGGCTTGCCTTCTCGACTGAGGACTTTAAGAACACTTACCATAACTGCTAATTGTGATTCAGCATTACCGGTAGAGCGGAAGTAAAAATGTCCAGAAGATTCACCTGCAAATGGACCGCCTGTTTTATTCATTGCTTCAGTAATAAAGGCATGTCCGACTTTAGTGATTTCAGTAGTCCCTCCAAATTCTTTGACAATCTTTGTTGTCGCCAAAATGTAGCGGATATCAACATAAATTCTCTCTCCAGGATGTTCTTTTAACAATTCACGCGCCACAAGTGCTGTGATAATAGTTGCCGGAATAACTTGTCCTTTTTCATCAATAAAGTAAAGTCTATCGCCATCACCATCAGGTGCGAGCCCAAAATCTGCTTTCTCTTCCAGAACTTTCGCTTGCAGATCTTTGAGGTTCTCAAAATTAAGAGGATCGGGCTGATGAGCTGGGAAACTACCATCGAGCTCAAAATTCATTTTTACTAAATCCGCTGGGACTTTATTAAAGAGGGCTTCGATATATTGTGCGCCCATAGCATTGGCTGGATCTGCCACAATTTTGAACTTTTTTAGTTCTGGATTATCAAAAATGGCAAGCGCATTTTCCACTTCATCCTCAAGAATGCCAGTTTTTGGTGTTATTTTCCCTTGGGTTTTTGGAGTAAATTCAACTCCTTCTGTCGCTGTTCTTCTAATATCTTCCATGCCGGTCGATTTACCAATTTTGATAAGACCCTTAGGTGTATACTTTACAAATTTTGCGCCATTCCATTCTTTTGGATTATGAGAAGCAGTTATCTGAATACCACAGTCATAAGCATAATGGAACACAGTGAAGTAAAAGGATGGTGTTGAAAGTTGCCCTGCGTCAATGACATGCGCTCCCATTTCAACAAGCGTCTTTTTTGCGGTTGCAAATAATTGAGGGCCTGAAAGGCGCATGTCATAGGCGAGAACAATTGTCGGTTGTTCTTTGCCGATGTCGTCATAAAAGAATTTATAAATAGCACGGATTATGGGTACAATGTTCGTTTCGTTTAATTGCTCAGGATAAATGCCACGGATATCGTAGGCTTTAAAAATTTTTGGATCGATGCTATTCATTATCATATTTTAAACCTCCAGAAGTAAAAAGTCAATTGCTGAGACAAGGGAAGTATTAAGACAGCCAGTCTTCTGGCCACGTTCGATTTGATATAGTTTGTTATAAAAATCAAGCAACTGTTCAGTTGAGAAAAGGGATGCTTGCTTTTGCAGTTTGCCACGCTGCCAGGACTGCATACGCTTTACTTCATCGATGGGGTTGTCTTCATTATGGATTCCTGCCTTCGCAGGAATGACAGAAGAGAGTGCTAGGAGTAAACGAACTTGTCGAATGAGCATAAAGAAGACCATTTCAATTTCTGTAGCTGCAATAGTCTGATGAAAAAGGTTGATGAGTTGTGTGCCGTTCTCTGGTTTGATTTCATCAAGCAATTGGAAAAGTGTTTGGGGAAGTTTGAATGCTTTGATGACTGGGCGTTTAAAAGCTTTCAGTGTTCCTATTTCCAGTTCTTTATTTTCCCACAGCAAAATGGTATTTTCATCAGCGCTTTTTTCGAGATAGGCGAGGATATCTTTATAATCAGCGCTTTTTTTCCGTTTGGTCAAAAAATGCTCGATAAAAACATATTTCGTCTCTCCAAAGAGACCACCGCCTTCAAAGATTTGCGCGAGATCCGTGAGATTAACCTTGTCTGCATCAAGAAGTAGGGAATCAGCATATTTTTTCTTTTCGTCTAAAAAGTATTTTCGGGAGAGTGCGGTATCTGCACCGTGGATTATGGTTAGCATAGTTAAATTTTCAATGAAAATTATTTTTTGTTTTTACTCTTATACTCTTTAAAGAGTTGGTTTGCAAGCGTATGTAAATTTCGGCTTCTCGTTTTGTGTGGTAAAAGTGCGCCTGAAAAATTTTTGGGAATGTGAAGCAGTTCATGAATCAGCACTTTTTTCTTTTTATCATCATCAAGCTTATCATAATGCTGAGAGAGAACTTCTATGACATAGGCGGATTCCACATTGAGTGCTTTTTGGAAGATTTTGGGGAAAGCCCAGGTGCGTGCATAGGCTTTCGTTTTGGACCCTGTCGTTCTATAACAGTAGATCCGCTCCATATTAATGTAGGGTAAATTAATGTGAGTAAGGATATAGGTAATATCTTGCTCTACGTCTGTAGCTTCTTGCCATTCCATGTTTGCTATCGATTAATTATATAGTTAAAGACGCCTTCCATTGCATTGACGAGTGAAAAGGGACGTCTTGCTGGTTTATAACCAGAGAAATCTTTCGTTACGATCTGTGCTTCTTGTGTTGCGGGTCCAATGGATGCCCCTAGCACCCGGGTCGGGAAACTTGGGACACCTTTTATTTTTAGCATGTCGTGGACATAACTATATTGTTTCGTCAGTGATCCATTGGTTGCAATAAAAGTGAATTGTTCAAATGGGCCGGCACCTGCTTGCAAGAGGAATGGGGTGACTACTACGATGCCTGGATCATTCCATATGGTTTTAAATGTTTGATCATAATATCGTACCTCAGTCGTATCCGAAACAGAAGTAGATGACCAACCAGTCTCTGTAATAAAAACAGGGAGATCTTTGTTGTTCAGTGTTTTAATCAGATCCCGTTCATGAATAAAACTTCCCACTCCGGTGGCACTATTGGGATCAGGTGGCTGCGAGAAGCCGGGGTTTGGATATGAGTGACTACTGATGCCGTCCAACTGGTTAAATATTCCCGGCACTGCATCGTTCATTTGTTTGAGATAATTATATTCATTGATATATCTAGAACCTTGATCAGGAGCGGCATTATCCAGTCCTGCACTGATCATAAAAAAGTCAGGGCTTTTTGCTTTAAAAACACTCACCGCAAAACTCAACAGTTGTGCATATTCAGAAGGATTGGCACTCCCGCCCCATTCATCTCCTCGGTTTACTTCATTAAAGACAATAATATAATGGTTTTTTGTCGGCCAGTCGAGTGAATTGAGAAAATTCGCAAAGTCAGTAATGTCATTATAATCAGGTTTACGCCAAACTTGCGTATTAAAATAATCGTCTTCAGAAGCGAGTCGGATGATTGGAATAAGATGCAATTGTTTACACTGATCCATAAAATTTTGCCATTTCACCATATCACGATCTCCCGTCTGAATAGGAATAAGGACATAACCCCATTCTCCACCATTACTGTTGACAAGTTTGGCCGCCTCAGGAAGTTCACTTGGGTCGAGGATATGGATACCCACTTTATTATTGGCAACAGCGAGAGGATTTTCGGCAGCAGCGACAGGTGTGCTATTTATAAGCAAAAAAGAGAACACCATCACAAGCAAAATCAGAAGTTTTTTGGCCACAACTTAATTATAACGAAAACTATCAAACCGTCAAACTCGTGCACAAATCTTTGCATCTTGAGTTCTAAAACGAAGTGCATCACTCCAAGGTAAAATGGAGCAGGAGAGGGGGTGATGCAATGAGCTACAAACATATAAATTTAGAAGAGCGAGAGCGGCTGTATGCGCTCAAAGGCCAAGGTCTATCATTGAGAG
>JBBSGT010000066.1:0-6115 GCA_038253825.1 Candidatus Levyibacteriota bacterium | reverse complement strand
TCTGATGAGTATATTGCTGCCTTAGAATACAAGCTAAACTCCACTCCCAGAAAATGCTTGCAATACCTTACCCCTTATGAGATGATGGCAAAACTTCACGTTACCACTACAGAGTGATGCACTTCCACCTAGAATTCAGGGCTAGACGTATAGGATTGACATTAGACCTATAATAGTTATATAATCCAGGTATGAATAAGTGTGAAGGCTGTCCGTTTATAAAAGAGTGTGAAGGACTTAAAGTACAATCGAGTAATATGATAGATGAGATTTCTGAGCAGGTAGCGAATATTGCAATCGATGCCGCAGAAGCAAATTCTTTCGCAGAAAGAACTTTTGATATGGCAGTTGGTCCTTCTGGTAAAGATTCAGCTGAGGCGCAGGATATCGCTGTAGATGCATTGAGAACTGCTCTTGCAGCGGGTGATCTCAGCGAGAGAGCACTTGGTGAATCTCCCGCCTATAGAGACAACCTCAAAAGCTATATAGAAGAACTCACTCATACAGTTAATTCCACTATACAAGAGTGTCCAGCAGGAAATCCTCAGGTCGTGAGGCGATTCGGTAAACCTATTGGAGTAAGATGTAGTAATAATCGGATTTCCACGAAAGTATATCCTCTTCAAAATCAATAAGCATTAAGTACATAAAAGTCCAAATAGAATCCGAAGTTGTTTCATGTTTAGAGAAAAGTACGGCTGTGCTTGCTAGAGAAGTAACAATCAAATAATAAGTGCGTCGTCGACTATTGACAACTTTTAGGGGAATGAGATAATAAATTCCTTGAATTTAACATTTTTCTGACAAAAAGAGAGACAAACCAGAAAAATTGTACTCGTCAACAATAAGGCGCCGTGTGTCTCCTAATCGAGTACTCACCGGAAGATCACTTTCAGCATCATAATGTACCCCTACAGAAGCACCTTCGGGGAAGTCTGGATCTCCTATAAGGTGTGGGTTGGGTTTGTCGCGCTTTACAGAACTTGTCAATTGATCAGGCTCGGCAGGGTTGATTCCAGAAAGATATGCCTCCACCCCCCGGTATTAACTCAACCAATGGTCTCTCGTCCTCTGGTAGATAATCAAAAGGTTGGAGGTCATGCATTCTTCTTGTTTCTTCTAACACTGCTAACCCTCTTTCTCCTACTTTAACATAAACAGCATGTAACCTTGAGTCAGCGCCTTCAGTAGTAAAAGGCCATAGTTCTACTTCCGTTGCCATACGTGGCGTTGTCGGTACAAGAGCTGTGCGTTTCGTTTGATATCCTTTCTCTTTTGCCTCATCTCGAGACAAAACGCGTAACCCAGATATCCTTACCCGTTCTTTTAAAGCAGTAGCATTCCGTACTGCACCAATTCTTACACCCCTTTCAGCCATAATTTATGGATTATAACATTTTCAGATTCAGAAAAAAATCCCTATGAATTACTTATGGTATTCTTCAGTTAAAAATTAATGACAAAAGGGGATATAAAGGAGAAGTAGTATTACTATTCTTTTTTGTCTACGTCGCTTAATGAATAATTTTCTATCCTGCATCTTACGTAACTTACATTATTGATATAATGTAAGATTTCTGCTATCATAATAGTATGACAAATGTAGTAGTAAATGTAACACAAGTACGAGATAACCTTTCTGATATTTTAGGGCGAGTGAAATTTGGCGAAGAAATAGTAACCGTAGAAAAGAAAGGAAAGCCGTATGCTGTTATTATTAGCCCCGAACAATATGAGGCGTATCAAAAAGCGGCGAAAGAGAAATTATTTTCTCTTGTTGATAAAATTCAATCTCGTAATACACAATATAGTGAAGAAGAGGTAATGAAAGATGTCACGCAAGTAGTAGAAGAAGTACGCCAAGAGACATATGAACAAGGCAAGTAAACCTACCGTTGTCATAGACACAAACCTCTTCATAAGTGCAATTATCATCAAAGGAGATAATGCCCCTCATAAATTATTGGCAGCATGGCGAGAGCATAAGTACCAATTATTAATGTCGGAAGAACTTTTCGTGGAAGTTGATCAAGTATTAAAAAGAGAAAAAATATATAAAAATTACAAAATTTCATTGGAAGAAATAGAAGAATTTATAACAGAATTACATAACGCCTCAAATCTCATCACTCCTTTGAAATTTGAAGCTTCGCCTCTTCATTCCCGGGATCCAAAAGATGATAAATTTCTTGCGTGTGCTCTAACAGGAAATTGTGACTATCTTATCACTGGCGACGGAGATCTTTTAATTCTTAATGGCAAAAAAGAATTAGGAAAATTACAAATTATAAAAGCAGCCGATTTTCTGCAAAGGTAAAAAAAGAGTAGAGCATTGCTTCTTAAAATTACATGCCGCATAAGAATATTTATGAGCAAAGGGGAAATAAAAAAGCGTTACTGTATACTTTACCTAATACCCGCCCAATCTGGAATAATTGTACGAATGAATGTAGCAAGCGTAACACCATACCTTCCCGTGTCCCCAATAATTTCTTGTCCTGAATCACCTCTAAACGGGAATGGACCAGTTATCCGATTATCATTAAATGCCGACTTCCAATCAGCCAATCTCGTTTGATCTGGGGGTTGATATCCATATTTATTATATGCTTTTTTGACTTTTTCATCGGCTGGATCGAGTGGTTGAAGATGGTAGTTGTCACGTAATGCTTTTTCAAATTTTGAAACAGGGAATTTTTGTATTGAGATTGCACCCTGCAAATCATTCGCACCAATAAGTTCACTTTCACCCCACAATAATGGCCCTGTGGGATCTATAATAATTACTTGTCCCTGCCCGTTGAAATAGGAAACAACAGTATGTTCGACACCATCAGGCATATTTCCATCCTCCGGATAATAAAGATAGGTCTCACCTAACTGGAGATATTCTTGAGTATACGGATTTCCATCTTTAAAAATAGGAATGCCAGTTTCCCAATTAATAATACGACTTTGAGCAATTGTACCTGGACCACAAAGTAACCAACCCCTTTTCTGACCGTTGGGTAAGATTTGATCTCCCCATCTATCCCATAAGCCCTGTAATAGGGGGACTTCATGTTTTGTTACAACTTGCAAAAGATGTCTTTCATGTAGACCTACTATTTCTTTATGGCGAGCTTCTGGAGACATAAATATAAGGCTAATTATAGCATCAACGAATTTTAGCTATCGGTGACCGAATTTTACGCAGTAATTGCAACTATCTTATTTCTGTTATTAAAGATTTATTGGTTCTTAATGGAAAATTAGAATTAGCTAAATTAAAGCTTACGGCAGAATTTTTGCAAAGAAAAAAATAGAGTAGGGCATTGCTTCTTAACATAATTACGTCGTGTTAGATCCGACAGGTGGCATGAAAAAAAATCGAGCTTGATCTGATCCAAAGGAACATAAAATTGCTCTTGATATTTATCTATAATTGCTGGGAGGACGATATTTGGGGAACCAGATTATTTTCTGTTTACCTAATAAGAGAAAGATTCCCAGTTAGTTTATTGATAATTTTTTTCTCACCATAGAGGGCAACTCCTAGATATCTTAACTGCCTTTCATCAATGTCTTTCATTTTCTGTATAAACTCATCATATGTTTTGCAAGACTGAGCAACATCAGTAAAATCAGATACAATCATATTTTCAGCTTCCAGAGCTTTTATACGGATCTCGCGTAAGGTTTTCTCAGTTGTTTTCAATACGGGAATTGGAATTGTAATAATGCCCAAGTGTAAACTTTGGGAAGCATCATACACATCTTGGCCAATAGCTAGCGTTCCCAGCTTATTGCCAAGAGTAAAGGACAGAACACTTGCAGTATTGATCATAAGACCGAATGGTTGATCTTCTGATAGTATAATGACACATTTTTTCTCTACATTTTCCATAAAAATACTTTTTTATACAGTGTGGCCACTCAATCTAACACAAGTTATTATATATAATTAACTTGTTAACTGTAAGTGCTCCTTCGTACAGATAAACCTAGCTTTACTAAGCAATTGATGATGTACAATAATGTTTCTACATCTTCAATTTAGCCTCATATCCAACGTTTTTCCTTTGTTTCAAAAAAAGTGAATAGCAACTTTATTTTTAAATAAAATGAAAGAGTAAGGGGAGAGAACTCGGAGATTATCTTTGAGAGGATTGGGTTGGCGCCGGATTCGAGGAAGCGGGGGAGATATATTTGAGGCCAGCGCGGAAAGGAAGTTGACTATAAGACTCTATTTAGTTACAATTTGAGCCTATGAAACCAGATGGAGGCATTCCAGGTAGAATACCTAGTGTAGTTTCAAACGAAGTTACATTTGGAACAGAAAAAGCTCTAAGAGTACCTCCACCTGATATGCGAATTATTATTCCCCTCGCTCAACAAGGGGATACCAATGCCTTAGCAATTCTCACAAGATATACTCAAGGAATTATACGAAGAAGTTTAAGTAAATTTGAAGTAAGTAAATATGGGAGTGGTATAGTGAGCGATATAGCAGCTGAGACTGATGAAGTAATGACAAGAGTACTACCTCGTTACGATTCCAATATCCCTGTTACTGAAGATATTACACCTGATCAAGTAGTTCCTGTACATGCTGCTCGGTATGATTCCTATGTAAAGAAAGTTGCCCGATCCCGTTTCATTAATCATTTACGCAGGGAAGGGCGAGCAAGAAATATACAATTCATCGAAACACCACTACACACAAATGGAGATGCATCAAGCGTTCTTTTTGAAACCATTGATATGGGTTCGTTATTAACACCCGGACAGTTAGAGGTTGTAAATCTTAGAGTATCAGGGATGGGACGTGAAGAAATTGCTACTACTACAGGACTGAGGCTGAATGGGGTAAAAGCACGCTTATTTAAAGCAAGACAAGCCCTTGAAAGAGAAGTGTTAGAGCCACGCGGTTTGTTTCCTGTTACTACCTATGGAACTTCAGAGGTGAAAGAATGGGAACTGCCGCAAGCTTCCTTCAATGGTAAAATGCAGGCTGTAAAAATATTGCATAACTGGTATACGAGACAAGACTGGTTTGATGAGTATAAACGAGCATATAAGGATCCGCCAAAAAAAGGGTTTATACGTATCACTAAGATAGGACTAACTATGCAAGAAGAAAAATTTATCCGGAATAATATTGGTCATCCTGATTTAGAAGTAATTATCCGGAATGGTGCTATCTATGTAAGACCCGATCTCGTGACAATATTACTTGATCAGAGTTTTAGAACTAAAAACGCAAAACAACCCTCATCTCCTGCTGTCTCTCCAGTAACTTCAACTGTTACTCAGGAGCCGGAGGTAATCGATTTAATGGCAAAAAATGATATGAATGATGTACTCCCTGCCATTGTGGAGGAAGTTACAGAACCTGTACCGAGCCTCCCGTTTAGTCAGTCACGTGATGCTCTTGAGATACCTAAGCAAAAAAGAAAAACGAGACAACCCCGACTGCCAGCTGCAAATGTATCAACAAGGGAATCTGAGCCGTCCTCAGGTGTAAATCAGAAGGAAAATATAGCTGATCTTAGTCGACAAGGTCTGAATCATGCAGAGATTGCAGACAAAGTAGGACTCTCTATTAATACTGTACGGATATATTTATCTGAAATGCGCACTGCTGGATTTGAAGGATTGAGTCGAAAGAAAACGGGTCCAAAAGTGAAAAATGCAAATAGAGATGCAATAATACTATACTTGCATGGTGCAAAGACACCGTACTTAAAAATTGCGGAAATAGCAGACACCACTCCAAAGGCTGTTGATAGAGTCATTTACAAAAACAAACACAAAAGCACTAATTAGAGACGAGTATACTGATTTAAAGAAGTATATTACACTTAACGATGACGAGGACCAACCAAACGATCTACCTCTTCGATAAGGTCTTTCGGTGCTATAAAATGTGTTCGTACAATGTGTGACATACTGTGTGATAATTATCTCACACTAACGGAAAATTGCAGGATGGCCCGAGTTCTAGAAACGATCGCCCCCCCCTTGATGGCTGAGATAGAGTAAAATACCCCTCCTGAGGCGAGAGGAGGTGATGAGAAATAGCAACGCATACAAAACTAACACAACCTGAACGAGTACTTTTAGCGCAGTGGCG
>JBBSGT010000065.1:0-6119 GCA_038253825.1 Candidatus Levyibacteriota bacterium | reverse complement strand
TGCATTATCTTTTCAATAGCATTTCTTACCTGTGGATCACTGATAGTGGTAATGTCGATCTCGGGCAGTTTCATATTGGATATATTACGTTACTCCTTTTTGATTCTCTTGTCAAAATGCATGCCATATTGGCTGGATACGATGATTCGAACATATAATGCGGTGCACCAGAAACGATTATGGCATTAGTTCCCAAGCGATTAGCAATGGTGTGGGTGCGTCTATGCATTATCGGTCGATATGGTGGGAATACTCTTAATTCCTTTTCTCCTGCAAAAATAATCCACTCTTTCGGTTCTTCTCGAGACGTTATACTCCCGGTAAGTTCTTCAATCTGCATGGTATTATATCCATCGGGAATATGTCCGTTATTTTCTCGCATAGTTAACTCTCTCACTGCTGGATCCTCAAAATCATCTTTAAATACCGGGGAGGTTGAACAAAGAATGAGTTTGGTCGGACTTCTTTCTCCAAGGGCTTTTGTTGTAAGTAATGCTAGTACAGCACCATTGGAATGTCCGATGACTGTATCAAAACGGTGACCTTCTATTTGTGGCTGCACTTGATTTGCGAGTGTATGAAAGTTTGGATTTCCATGCCAATTAAACGTAAGAGGATGAACATTGTTTCCGGTTTCTTTAAGGCCGGTTACAAGCTCTGCATATTCATTCTGTTGCCTATATCTTCCAGGAATAAATAACACTTCTTTTCCCATAGGAAGCAGATTATATATAAGTAAAGGTGTTTTGAAAATACTAAAGTAAATTGTTATACACTTTATTAAATTTTTTGGGTTGTTAAATCATGCTAATTATATGTCCTTTTTGATGAGGTTTTTGGTACACCCTTGGTTAATGAACAGTAGCCAGAAATGAAGTGATTTGCCTAGTGATTTGGTTAAGTCCACTCTGTGCATCAATTGTTCCAAAGTATCCCAGCGAGACAAGGTCAGGGTGAGCTGCCTGGTTGAGCGCATAATCCGTAAAATTCATATGTTTTAAGCCAGGCATAAATACTTGCAATCCTTGTGAATCAGTAGTAATCTTACTGGCAAGTCCTCTCCCATCCAGACAGCCTTGATCGCAATATGCTCCCACTTCTCCTTGCAGATACAGATTTGGGACAGGAATAAGGGCATAATGTACCGGTCCCCCATCCAGGTCTACACTCGCAACACGGGGTAGTACAAACGTTCGTGTCACAGAAGGCCACGTATCTACAAAGTCTCTCAGTAGTTAAACCAAAATACTCTGCAAGGCTTCTTCATATCGTTTAGTTATCTCTTCCCAAGAAAACTTTTCTGCTTGTTTTCGTGGGAGATCTCCCCATCTTCTTTGCAAAGCAGTTAAAAGAGCACTACTATACACTTTTGTATCGTTATTTTCAACTAATATACCTGCATTCCCCACAACATCAATTCTTATGGCATCTTTTACCGTAACAATAGGCAAACCGGAAGCCATCGCCTCCAAGTAAACCATGCCAAAAGCTTCTTCTTTACCGGAAAAAAGAGTGAAAATATCAGCACTCCTATAGATGGAAGGCATATCTTTATACTCAGCGTTTACAATTCTATATCTTCCCCTTAATAGAGACTCACAGCGTTCCTTAAGCTCACCTTTTAAATCACCATCTCCGACAAGAAGAAAGCTTACATCTTTCAATTTTGAAACAGCAGCAATTGTTTTATCTATATGTTTCCAACTCACAAAGGCTGATGCGCATAAAACCACGGGATGAAGTAGCCCATGATTAAAAATTTCCCCATGAGGTTTAAAAGTATCTATGTCTACACCATCAGGAATTACTGTAATACGTTTGCTATAGTATTTTTTTGCTTCCTTAGCAGCTTCTTTGGTAAGAGATATATAAAGGTCTGGATCAGACTCAAGATCATGAATATCCAACCAATGTCCAATCAATACAAGCTTCGCATGTAACAGGGTTGCTATTTCTTTGCAAATTTTTGTTTCCCATCCACCATTCAAAGGAATTATCATGTCAGGTTTCTCGTTAATAATATGAGGTGTTGCTTGCAAAGTAAATTCAGCGAGCATTCTGCTCCAATAATCCACTAGATATTCCCTTTCTTTTGTATTCCAAGTATTCGGTTCGTCCCAGTTAACTTGCATATTTACCTGATGGACATTATATTTGGTATCCTGACTTTTCTCCCCCAACTGGTAGACAGTAACATCATGTTTGAAGGCTTCTAATCTCTGGCTGATCTCATGAACCCAAGACTCAATCCCACGATGAACAGGGCCTGAGTAAGCAGATAAAAGAGCAATTTTCATAATTATTGTGGCAGAGCCACTACGGCATTAAGGTCTTTATATTGGTTCTCTGTTCAAGGTAGGCATAGAGGGATGGTTTTGAAATGCCGAGCATTTGACAAATTTCCCTAATCGTATGCTTCTTTGCATCATAGAGCTGATAAACAAGTTCAGTCTTTTTCGTATCGAGTGCTTTTGTCTACCGCCCAACCTTCCTCTGACTCTGGCAGCTTTCAGTCCTCCTATTTATGTTATACGCTCATAAGTTCACCGTAAAATATTCTAACTATATCTAGCATAGACTTGTGGCCTCCCCTACTGAGTATGAATAGTGTATGCACTACCCATACTCATTGCTAAAAGAAAAACATGTCTTAGTCGTTTTTGTGAGATTGCTCTCCTGCGTGTACATGTTTGTGCATGTGTTCCGCCTTGTGTTGAAACTGCCATATATTTCACCTCCTTTCGTATGCATATACTATTTTAAATTTATGAGATGAGAAGCTTATAAAAATGGCATATTGAAAAAATCCTATCGACGGCTTGTAAGGGAAATCTTACTGGTTTGGTTTCGAGTAATTGTTGGTAAAACCTTCTCCGCTAGGGTCAGAAAATCGTGGTAATGCTGGTGGTAAGTCTTGCAGCCTTTTCGAGTTCCATTCGTGCAAACCAGCTGGTAGCTCCATTGGAAGTACGGCTCCAGGAGTGTTATACACAATATCTGCCCATTGATGATGCACGCGGTTTCTGGCAAATCTTACAGCTCTTAATACATCACCGTCTGCACGATATTGGGTATACCAAATATTGTCATTTCTATCTCTCTTAAGACGATCATCGATTGCAACTACCCAATTAAGTGTCTCAAATAAGCATGTAAATAACTCTTTGGGTTCAATCTGGTTTTTGGCATCTTTTGTTCTGGTGTAGGCATTAATGAAGCCTCTTAGTAGATACTCTAATGGTATTTCCATGAGTTAATTCGATTTAATTATAAAGCTGGTTGTGACTGCCAACTGCTACAAAAAGGACTGTATTTTCGTCAATCATTTTAAAGTGCAATCGCATGTCGCCCCCTGCACTGATTGATTGAAACCCTAACCATTCCCCTTTTAAAGCATGCAGTCTGAGTGATGGAGTTGATACGTCCCGAAGAAATACTGCTACTGCTTCTTTGGCCTTTTCTTGACGTTTACGGGGTAGCTTTTCAAATTGCTTATTAAAAGCCTTGGTGAAGTCAACTTTCATACTATTTCTTCATTAGGCCGTCGAGGTGAGCAAGCGCCTCTCCAGAGCTGTTGGTGTGGGTTATGTTACGATCATTCTTGTAATCGTCCTCAGCATCACACATAATTTTTTCAAGATATGGAGTAGGCACTAAATTAGTGCTGACTACTAACCTTTTCTCACGTAGAGCCTGTTTAATAACCATATTTACCAAGGATGAACTATTCAAACCCAGCTCGTCAGCAAAAGACTTTAGCTGTTCCTTCGTCTCTTTATCCGTCTTAAATGTAACAAGTGTGTTATTCATAATACATTCATGTTACATTGATCGTAATACAATGTCAATACAATTTATTAATATTCCCTTTCTACTAATCCTAATTGCTCTCTTCTTAAAACCTGCTCTAACGTTCTTGCAATCACGCTCTTCTCAGAAGCTGCTCCTCCTAGTACCTCTTTTCCTGAAAATGAAGTTATCGAGGGGTCTGAAATATCTGATGACTCTGGCATATTCTCATATCGAATATCTTCCTGATCTGTGTCCATAGATCAAGTATATCATTGCGTACTTAATTCTATTGATTTCAGTTCGAGTCCCCCACCTGATGGACTCATTCAGAACCTATTGCTCTTCATTTCCATCAACTATATAGTCAGCTTTTTCTTGAGGTTTATGTGCTTCAATATATCTTTTTTCTTCGGGCATCCACTTATTTATCCAATCATCTTCGGTATCAACTTTGTATTCAGTTTTATCTCTAAGCAGTCCCCTCTGAAAACCAACCTCAGGAGAACTCTCTATCCAAATCCTAAAGTCGTAATAATCGTTTAGCATCTCGTGGAAGGTTGACACCCTCTCAATTATTACAATGCCACTCTGCTATTTGTCTTGTTCCCCAATCAAATCTTTGATAGTTGGCTTTGTTATCTGCTTGAAGTGGCAAAATAACCTGATTTAGTAATCTATCTCTATCTGTCTCTGGGTAAGCAAAGTAATCAAGATGAACAGTCGTTACATTTTCTAGGTTCTGCTTTAGCTGTTCTGCCAAAGAGCTTTTTCCAGAACCACCTCGACCATCTATTGCTACAAGCAAAGTTTTTTGTTTTCTTGGCAAAGTTTTTATTCCTTTGACGAGTTTGTTTAACATTTCCATCATATGAATTGTATCAAAAGTTCGAACATCCAATTCGTGGTAAGAAGATTTCAAGGCTAAAATATGTGACTCCCCGAGGTTCACACACTTCGAACGCATTTTTTAGAGAATGAGGAAGAGTATGAACCGATATTCGGTTAACTTCTTCTGCTAGAAGGTAATGATGTCCCCTGCAATTTTTTTGACCTTTCTATCTGAAGCAAATGCTCTAGCCCGTCGTTCAAATGGAAGTTTGAAATATTTGTATTGATCTATTAACGCACCAACAGCTGATGTAGGAGAATGACCCTTCCAAATTGCTTCCGCCTCTAGCATTTCAGGTACTAATTTACCTTCAATATCCTCAGCCCAATGGAATGTTTCATGACGGAGGATGTTATTTACTTTTGAGACACTCCTTACAACTCTCACTGTTACTTCGTTTGAACCAGCTACATAATGACCGAATATACTCTTTTCAGCCATATTATCCAGGTCTCTTATATCCTCTTCCAGTCTTTCTGCCCAACTTAAACCTAAGTCATAACGGGGAACGACAATGACTGTTGGGAAGACCACAAGTGTTTGGCGACTGGTAGCAACGCTCAATAGCTGTAGATACTTTTCTCTGTCGAACGACGGCTGTATGCCGACTCTGTCGAACGCTTCATGATCGATATTTACACTCAGCTCTCGCATAGACAAAGGATTATAGCATAGTTGCATATGAGACCTATTTACGATCAAGTGTATTAAAAAAAGAGGTTGCTTTAAAATCACTGCGGTGTTTAGATTGCTATTTAAGTCTAATTGCATGGTGCTCCCCAACTAGGATTCCCCCTCCACTTCTCTATTTGCATCGGGAGAGTATAATAGTGCCATGTGTGAAGCATATGGTTTCTCAGTTAAAGACGCGAAAGAGGTTTACAATCGGTGAGATGTTATGCTTTAGATATAACGGCGGTAGTAACAGCAAAGCTAAGTTATACAAACCGAAGTACGATAAATAAATACTTTGCAGTACTAAAAAATGTGGTTTGTCTTGCAGCACTTGAGGAGAGACAACGTAGTGGACTTGCAAATGGTATTGAAATTGATGAAGCGTACATTGGCGCAAAGCTTATCCGCGGAAAACGAGGGAGAGGTGCTGGAGGCAAAATCATCGTTTTAGGATTACGAAAACGAGAAGGTCGAGTCTATGCAGACGTTATCCCAGACGTTTTGAAACAAACGCTTATGCCAATTATCAAACGGGTAGTACAATCAGGATTAGATATTTACACAGATGGCTGGCGTAGCTATGATGCACTCGCAGTCTATGGGTACAACCACAAAAGCGTTAAGCACCATGAGAATGAGTTTGTTCGTGAAGATGAGCATGTTAATGGCATTGAATCGTATTGGTCATGGACAAAAAGAAGAGCAATCAAGTTCAATGGGATTAAAAAGACTGAGTTTTCTCAGTTTCTCCTAGAAAGTGAGT
>JBBSGT010000064.1:0-6163 GCA_038253825.1 Candidatus Levyibacteriota bacterium | reverse complement strand
TTTTATCTGTTTCCCCAGTCCAATGAGATCTTTTCGCTCTTCGGGCAATAAAGAGAATGTTTTCATAGTGGAGAATTATTTTGAGGCTTTTTTGTGAAATTGTCAAATTTTACCGATATCTATTTTACGAGAGGTATATAAACTTTATGAATATAGCTCATCCGAATTTTCTGAAATTTACAGAAAAATTAAAAGGCAGCATTGGATCATATTTATCTATAAGAGAAGAAATACTTTACGAGCAGGATATTAATCCCAATAGTAGACCATTTGATTCAGTGAATTTCGCGAGATATATTCTTACTAATGGAACAATTCAAGAAAAAAGAGATTTAGTCACTGCTTTAGATAGACATCTTTATATCAAAAATAGATTTATTACAACAAGTTACTAAAACAAACGAAATGATTTTTGCATTAACGATTGGTATTGTTTTTCAAATTCAACTGATTGGGTGAACATTTTTTGTTTTAGTTCTTCTACTTTTTGTATGATTGTAGTAAATTTATTTTGATCCTCAGTATTAGGTAAAGGAATATCAAAGTTTTTTATTTCTATTAAGTGTAAATCTGGAACACCAGCTCCTTTTACAGATCTATCAGCTTGACGCTTTACAAAACTACTATTCAGAACAGCTTTTAAATAAGATGGGTTTACTAATTTTTGTACTGGTTTTATAAGAGAAACACTGACGTATAAACTAAACTCTCTTTCATCGTCAACAATGCATGCTCTACCGTAAGTAGCACCAACTTTGGTATATAAAATATCTCCTAACTCTGGTTTACATCGTACAATAAATTTATGATGATCTTCTATTGAAACAAACTTACAACCGTAGAAGTTAAGCTTTTTACTCGTAACATTTTTTACTGAGATAAAAGGAATTCCAGTTTCAGTATAAACAGGTTTAAAATGTACTCCATCTGTAATTTTTGTAGTTAGATCTTTAAGCTTTACTAACGGAATATTTTTCTTATCTGCATTTTCAACAAACATTGAGAAAAATACTGAATCAATATAATCGTCGAGGAGTTTAATTATATGTTTTCGCTTCTTTAGAAGTGAATCGGTATGATCAAGCGATTTTACAATTCGTTGCTGTTCTTCAAGTGAGGGGAGATAGAATGTAATCCTCTTAGCATCTTTTTGAGTAAGCTTTTTTATTATTGCACCAGTAATGAATGGTCTAACATCATATTGTTTTAAACTATATCCTAGATAGTCAACGTCGATATTTCTTTTTGGTTTCAAAACATGAGCATGATTATTAACCCAACATTTTCCACTGACTCTATAAGCTACGCCTCTTGATGGTTCATCGAAATGACCGCCATCTTCGGCAAGTAAAACCAATTCTTCATCAAATATATACTTGTCTACATAACCTTGAATCCCATTAGCACCATAGTAAGGATATGGACCCAAAACTCTATCCCTTGATGTAATTGGTCTGCGCTTAAAATCGAGGAACTCACAAACATCTGCCAGATTTACTAAATTATTCATATCTTGATTTCACTTAATTCTGATAAAGCATTTTGAATTTCAGTTTCAAGGGTTTTAATCTTATCCAAAATTATTTTTGGATCTTCATACTTAATTTCTTCATACTGTGTTTCTTTATATCTATTCAAACTCAAGTCAAAATTATTAACCTCTATCTCTTTTTTATCAATCCAGAAAAATTTATTTGCTCGACTATTCTCATCTTGTTCATTTCTATGTTTCCACTTATCTACAATATCTGGTAAGTCATTTTCTTTAATTTTGCTTCGCTTGTCATCAAAGCTATAACCGTCAGCTTTAGTATCGTAAAACCAAACTTTTTCTGTTTCTCCACCTTTAACAAATATGAGGATAGCAGTACTCACTCCTGCGTATGGTTTAAATACTCCACTTGGGAGAGCAATTACTCCTTGGAGTTCACAATCATTGATAAGCATTTTACGAACCATCTTATGGGCAGTACTTGAGCCAAAAAGAACTCCATCTGGAACAATTACCCCAGCACGTCCTCCAATCTTAAGCGATTTTATAATTCTATTTATAAATAATAGTTCTGTTTTGGTTGTAGGAAGTAAAAGTGATTCGTTAATATCACCTTTATCGATACTTCCCTTAAATGGAGGATTGGCCATAATTACATCGAAGTAATTGTCTTCATCGTATTTCTTAGATAACGTATCTTTTTGTTCAATATTTGGAGTAGAAATACCGTGCATCATTAAGTTCATAAGACCTATGCGAACCATACTGTCATCCATGTCATATCCATAAAACGTCTTTTCTTTTAATTGTGTCCATTGACGTTCATCTGTGAGCTTATCTCCAACAAGCCCACGAGTGAGACCATTCTCGTCGGTCTTTTGATGCTCTTTGCTTGTGTGTGCAGTCAAGATGTGTTGATATGCACCAAGCAAGAATCCTCCTGTTCCACACGCAGGATCACAGATACTATCGCCGAGCTTTGGATCTACTAATTCACAGATTAATTGAATAATATGTCTTGGTGTTCGAAACTGACCAAGCTTTCCCGCACTCGTTATCTCAGCGAGTAAGTATTCGTAAAGATCTCCTTGAGTATCTTGAAATCCTTGTCCTTTTGACTCTTGATCTGAAATCTCTTCAAAAATTTCGTCTATGATATTTACTGCCTCAACAACCAGTGAGGGTTTTGAAATAATGAATACTGCATTACCCATATGCTTTGCAAAAGCACTGTTGCTGGAGTTAAGGGTTTTTAAGAATGGGAAAACCTTGGTTTGAATATGAGTCAGCATTTCTCCACCTTCCATATGCCGGAAGTGACTCCATCTCAAGCTTTCGTTTTCTCCTGCAAAAATTGATTTATATGACTCACCTGTAAACTCTGCGTCTTGCTTCTTTTTCAGATCCATCTGGTCTAAACGCTTCATAAAAAGAAGATATGAAATCTGCTCAATAGCTGTAAGTGGATTTGATATTCCACCACTCCAAAACTTATCCCAGAGTCGATCAATAGAAGATTTTATTGTAGTATTAAGCATAATTAAATATTTGATTCGTAAATTGCAGTATTTCTTGCTGCATATGTTTATCAAATAAACCTAGAAATCCATTCTCATGCAATTTAGTAAACGGTTCCTGCACAAGGTCTCTTTTTGTTAATGATCCATTTTCAATAATAAATGTCTGGAGTGTATGTAAAAACTGAATTTGTTTTGCACTCATGGTATTGTGATCAGCAATAAACTCCGCAAATGCCATTGATACTTTTTCTGGAAATGTTATTAAGCCACCTATACCCATAATGTATTTTATAAGGTCAAGAAAATGAACTTGTCTTGCGTCGTATGCTTTTTGCAAATTTTCTCCCGTTGGATATGGGTCATATTCTGCCAGGGTATCGGCTAATTCTTCAATTTCCTCGCTTGTAATACTATCTCCACTTTTGATCTTACGTAATGTTTCATTCTCTTCCTCGAGTTTCTTTACTAAAGCTTCAACTTTCTCACGATATTTTTGAATGGTTACTCGTTCATTTGCAGGACCAAACTTTATATATTGTTTTTCTGATGTGATATCTCGCAAGTCAAAAGAGTCTTGCTTTGGTTTAATGCCTTCATCACGATATTTCATCAACGGAGCAATTCGTTCAATGAGAACATCGAATTCTTTTTCACCAGCAGTCGATAAGTAACCACTATGCAATATGGATTCAATGAGTTCCTGTTCTTTAGCAACAACATTTACCGATAGCGGTAAATCTGAAACCATTTCGATAATTACCTCTTCGAGAGTTTTCAGCTTCTTTTCTGTTATTTCATTTTGGCCTAACTTGGCAATAGAATATTGAATGACTTTTAGCTCAAAACTCATAGCCTTGTAGTCTTCACCAGTGCGTGTACGCATAAGTGGAGCAATATCTTTTTGCAGGAATAACTTTTTACCTTCAGTCAATCTCTGCCAGAAAGAGTCATTAAGAGCATCTAGTGTATTTTTAGCATCCAAGATCACAACATTATTCTGCGGTAGTTTTGCAATATCAGCTTTTAATTTTTGAATTGTATCTGCTACTAGTTGATTATTGTTTTGAGATTCGGCTACATTAAGTTTTTCTAATTTAGTCTCGAAAAGCCGTACAGGAATTGGTTTTGAAGGTCTTTCAACTTTTCCGGTCGGATTCATTTGGAAATATTCAAAATTTTCCCAACAATCCATTATCAAAAACTTATCCTTTGTCTTACACCAAGGTTTTATTTTCTTTGGTTCAAGAAGCCTTGTACCTCGTCCGATCATCTGCCAAAATTTGGTATATGAGAAAACTGGCTTTGCAAAAACTAAATTTACCAATTCTCTTATATCAATACCGGTATCAAGCATGTCTACGCTAATTGCCACTCTTGGAAAATCATTATTAGTAAATTGATCGAGTAGCCCTCCTTTACCGTAGACACGAGGATCGTCAGAAACAATCACCTTGGCAAGTTGACCTTTATGCTCAGGATATAAATCATCAAATACTTCCTGCAAACGTCTTGCGTGTTTCATCGTCATAGCAAAGAAAATCGACTTTCCTGGTAAAGTACCACTTTCATCTTTAATGCTTTCTTCCATAAATTCTTGGACGATAAGTGCATTTGTACCTCTATTGGTCACCTTTTTCTCAAGATCAGTTCCTTCGTAATTTATCTCGTCTGGTTCTTTGCCGTCTGCTAATAACTTCTGTTGTTCAGCAAGGGTAATGTTTTGTTTTCTAATCCCTTCCTTTTGAAATTTGGTACGAATTTTTAGTACCTCAAAATCACAAAGGTAGGGAGGTTTATTATTGATAGCTTCTTCATAGGAATACGCATAGGTAGGGATGCCGTCATCACAGCTAAATAAGCTAAAGGTGTTATGTTCTACTGCGTCTTTTGGAGTAGCAGTTAATCCTAACTGAATTGAATCAAAGTAATCGAAAATATTTTTGTAGACATTGTAGATGGAACGGTGACTTTCATCAGCTACAATCATGTCAAAGAAATGTGGACTTAGAGGACAGTCTTTATTTTCAATAATATTAAGCATTGTAGGATAAGTTGCTGCATAGACACGTCTATCAGTAACAATTTCAGTCTCTCCAATCTTAGGCCACACAGGAGCATTTGGAAGATATTCCTTAAATGCATCTAAAGCTTGATTCCGAAGGGCAATTCTATCTACTAGAAATAAAACTCTTTGCACACGGTTTGCCCGCATAAGAACGTCTAGCATTGAGACACAAGTTCTTGTTTTTCCAGTACCAGTCGCCATTACCAACAACGCTTTTCTCTTTCCCTTATCCAAGTTTTCAAAAAAAGAACGAATAGCTTCTATCTGGTAGGGACGACCGGAGACATCTCGATTAATGAGTTCTTGAGAAATAGGCTTTTCGTTTTTACGCAAGAAGAGTAGCCTTTCAAGATCTTTTCGGGTAGGAAATCCATAAACTTTCCTTGGAGGGTTTTTCTCAGTATCCCAAAAGTAAATATCATTACCGTTTGTATAGAAAACAAAAGGCATATCCTTACCCGAGTTTTTCTGGATATTTACGGCATATTGCCTGGCTTGTTCTTGACCAATTCGAGCATCTTTGGAGGTTTTCTTTGCTTCTACTACTGCGAGCGGATAGCCATCCTCTCCTAAAAGAACATAATCAGCATATTGGAACCCTTGATGTTCGTGTTCTTGTTCTTCAATTCCTTCAGGTAAACCAACCCAAATATCAAGTTCTGAGGTAACTTGTGATGGATTATTTACATCCCAACCAGTCTTCAAAAGACGTAAATCTATAATTTCTTGTCGTGTTTTTGCTTCGTTTATTGATGCCATGTTTTTACTTTGTGAGTTTCTTCAGAAACTTTTCAATATCTTCTATTCTATACCTTCGATCTCCTCGTTTACTTATTTTAATCGCCGGAAGCTTACCTTCTTTATCCCATTTACGGAGAGTTGCGGGATTTACACCCAGTAGTTCGGCTGCTTCTTTTATTCTAATCAATTTTAGAGCTTCTGTCATAACTTATAATTAATTGTAATAACTTGTATATTTTACCGGAAAATTAGAGCTTTTACCAGAGATATAGAAGAAGGCCGAAAAAGGGCATTTTGAGGGTGTGAATCATGAGGGCACGGTTGCGATGGTGCCCGTCTTGGCTG
>JBBSGT010000063.1:0-6164 GCA_038253825.1 Candidatus Levyibacteriota bacterium | reverse complement strand
AATTGTGATTTGGATAAGAGTCCCAGTAACGATGAAAATGGATCGATCTCATGAAATTCTTTGTAACTTTTAAGCGGATAAATCGAGCCATGCAGAAGTTTCATTTGGCCGATTGAGAGCGTGTCTTCATGAGCAAATACCTCCGGCAAATAATCTTTGACCGGCGAAACGAGTGATTTGGGATATTGCGAGATCAATTGACTCTCAAGAAAAGAACGATATTCAGTAGGTATGGTTACAAAGAAATGGATAGACTGATCAATGACTGCTAATTCGAGACTAAACGGCACACCCCGCCACCACAATGGCATGACTGAGTGTTTCATATTAGTGAGCCCAGCCAAAAACTGCATCATTGCCTCAGGTGTTTCTTCGCCCGTGCGGGTAGTTCTGATTTCAAGAACGACACGATCGTGACTATCTCCACGGATTTGTGAGATGAATGTAGAAGTAAGTTTTACCATTACTCTTTTATCATAGCAAACGTAGCATACCTATGTCATTCCCGCGAAGGCGGGAATCCGGCAAATAAACACTGGCTACGATATGAGAGATGGGGCGCTTGGGTTGAGTTGTAAATGAAATTTACAGACTGCGGAAACCGCAAGATTTGCTAATACTAGACGGTTTACACAGAATGTGTAACTTACGCCAAGCGCCCCTTTATCACCTCCTTGTTGTATCCTACGGACAAACTACTTTGACCTGATGGTCACCTCGGATATAATCCGGTTAGACGCTTTCAGTCATCACGTTCAGCCCTTTCGGTATTCGTGCGGAGTATTTGAATTCCGGTTTCTTGTTCATAGCTCCTTATCGCTGCGATGATACCTTCTGCAAGAGAATCGTACCCTTTCGTTGTTTGTGCTAAACGAACAATATGCCGTATGAGGGCTCTCTGGTCAGGTTGTATCCGGACATGTAAATAAAGCCATAGAGCTCCAAGAAAAAGTAGTATTCCTAAAACTGAAAGAATAACTCCTATAATGATCATGTTCTGTTCCTTTCCGTTGATGTATCAAGATGTCATGTATTCAGTCCGTCTTATTATTCCTCCTCGATAGGACATTCTTCACCCAAAGAGTGAGACCTGCGAGCGTTCCGGCTCCAAGTGCGAGCAAAGCGAAGTTCCGGTGCTTCCGTGAAATTCTGATCATGGTGACAAGCTCCTTCGTGAGTGTAAGCTGGTGAAATCTCTTGAATCTTAAGAACTTGGTAGGGTATCACCTCCGAGTGTGTCGACTTCTATGATAATAACTGAAATTCTTCGAGTGAATATGATCTGAGTTCCGATTGGAATTTCAGCTTCAGGGTCCGCACCATACGAGAGAACAGACGTTTGCGTCCCGTCAATAGAAATCGATACTTCTCCCATCTGCCATGGAATGATAGTCAGAGCAACAACCCCTGTTTTTCCAGCTAATGCATCTTCAGGCATACCTTCCTCTCGGGAATGAATTCCATCAATGTATCTCTCTGCTGTCTCAGTCTTCTGAATCTTCTCGATTGTACCTCAGTTCCCTCACTATTCGTGTGATTATGGTAAGTACTAAACCTCCGACAAAAATCAAAAAACCGATTTTCCGTTGCTTCCGTGACATGTTCATGATCTGTTCCTCTCCTCTGTGAGTATTTGTATCAGTTGGTGAAACCTCTTGGGTCTTGTGGACTTAGTAAGTATCACCTCCTCTCTGGTTGAAAGATGCTAATCGGGTGAGTAGCGCTCTGGCTTCTAGCAATGATAAGAGACAAAACGCTACTCACCTTAATAAGTAGTTTCCGTATGTTAAAGAACAAGGATAGATATATCCGAGTAAACACGCGAAAAAAACGTCGCAAAAAATGACGCTTCATCGAGTTATTTACTTACTAAGATTATAGTTTTTTAAAGCCAAACTGTCAATGTTATAGGATGTAAATTACAGGAGTGAGCACTACTCATTCCTCTTTGTTTCTGATAATCTGACAGAAACCGAACCTAAAACTTGACAATATAAAAAAAGTTGTGTAGTATCCTCATCTCTGCCTCTCATAACTGCTTGTCTCAATTACTAGCCCAACCATTGCCTATGAAATTACAATCATCAGTCGTTAGTGTCATCTTGCCTGTGTATAATGCAGGGAAATTTTTGGAAGACTGTCTCAACAGTCTTGAAGTCCAAACCTATCAAGATATCCAAATCATTGCCATTGATGATCACTCCCGAGACGACTCAGTAAGAATTCTGCGTAAATTTAAAAAGCGCTTCTCCAACTTTGAAATCTATACCAACAAAAAACGCTATGGTTTAGCAGTATGCTACAATCGAGCGCTGAAACGTGCCAAGGGTAAATTCGTCGCATTCATGAACCCTCATGATATCAATGCCATCAGCCGCTTCAAACGCCAGGTTACGTTCCTTTCCAATAACCCCAAGACAGTCGCAGTTGGTACCCAATATACGAGCATTGATGAGGAAAATAAGAAGCTCGTGCGAAGTGAGCTACCGGAGGAACATGCTTCAATTTACGAAACCCTCATCCACGCGTCTTCCATGCATCCTGAAACGATCATGATTAACCGCGCACTGCTTCCCAAAGACCTCCTGTATTTCCGCAATCATAAATATCCTTTTATCTTTACTGAGGTTTTTGTGAAGTTCTTCCAGTACGGAAAAGTTGCAAACATTCGTCAGTCGTTATACTTCCATAGAGAAGGCGTCAAACGCTCTGGCAGAAACTCATCAAAGCTGTCAAAGATAGTGACTATGATGAAATTGTGGGTCTCATCAAGACAAAATCATGATTACAAACCATCCATCCGCACCACACTCCCCGGCATGATCAAGAATGCCTAAATTGCGTAATCTTCTTTAACCCATTCACTAGCTTTTATGTCATTCCTGCGCAGATCTTTGATGCCCCGAGGGGTGCAGGAATCTATAACCTTCGAACCACGGATCACGGCATACGCGATGATGACAGGAAAAATGATCCAACAAAGTCTTTTTCTTTTCCCAAAGTTATCCACATAATTGTTTATAGATCTGTTTAGACTATTATATCAAGCTAATTTTGGATAAAATAACTATGAGCCTATCATATTTGTTGCATAAATATATTATAGGTTGACAAGCGTGAGATACTTATGCTACTATTTAACAGATTTACAAATGGGGTAATAGAACTCTTTGTTACAAAGCAAGAAGAAGTGGCAAAAATACGAGTTGATTTCAAAGAGAAGCTTGGGTAAATTCGGGAGGAAACTGTTTAAAAGTCAGTTAATATGGCTTGGGGTAATAGGAATTTCCAAACAAAAAAAAGAGCATCACTTTCGTTACTCAAAATATAAGTTCAGGTACGATAAGCAATGCTCTTAGGGTAAATGACATTTAGTCCTTCAGGCAGGAATAAAACTAAGTGTCGATAAGAAGAATATAGCAAAAATTGAAAAGTGTCAAGAAAATATGGTGAAGCTAAAAAGTGGTTTTCACCTTGGTAAATCAACATTTTTCATGAAAACAATTTTCACGTAACGGTGGCTGAAAATATTACATTAGCTCATCTTTTGTAATGAGGTGGGAGCTTTGGGCAGGAGCTCTTACCTCTTTAGAGAGGATGAGCTTTTTTGTGTTTGGGGAAGTTTAAAAAACGTCATTCCTGGCTTGAACAGGAAGCCAGATACTTATTTACTGCAAGGTGTTTATCTGGTCGCGGGTTTGGGATCACGAAAAGAGGGATTAAATTCGTTTCGCAAAGAGGATTCTCCCCGTGGCAGTTTGGATGATACGAGAAACGACCACATCAAGTTCTTGATTCAAGGCTGTACTTCCCTCCTCGACCACAATCATTGTGCCATCATCAAGATATGCAACACCTTGGGTTTTATCTTTTCCAAGATGAGCAACCTTGACATGTAACGATTCACCAGGAACAGCCACAGCTTTGAGTGAATTAGCCAATGCATTTATGTTTATGGCAGCGACATTCTCAATACTAGCCTTTTTCTCAAGATTGTAATCACAGGTAATGAGCTTGCCTTTGTGGTATTTTGCAGACTTGATTAGGAGCTCATCTACTTCGATTCGTTCCGTTGCAGGCTGTTTTACTGGCTCATCAGGTAAGATCATGACTTTCATCTGTTTTGCTTTGCGTAGTTTCTCAAGCGCTTCTAAACCTTTTCTCCCTCGTACTCGTTTTACAGTATTCTGCGTATCTGCCAGATGCTTCAGTTCAAGCAAAATATGAGGTGTAATGACGATCACGCCGTTGAGGAGACCGGTGTAAATCACATCAAAGATACGACCGTCGATAATAGCTGAGGTGTCCAGGAAGATTGCGTTTTCTATCTTAGTTGCTTTCTTGGCTACTTTCTTGCGAGTACGTGACCGCATCACACTAGGCAAACGACTAAGTAAGGTCTTTGAAACTTCATCAGCAATTGCACCGATCAAGCTTGGCGTGAATGTGGTCGTTCTTTTTTCAGCCTCTGCTTTTTCTGTCTTTTCAACTACCGGTTCTTCTTTGATTGATTTTGTTTTTTCTTTTTCCATAGGTTTAAAATTTTCAATCAATGCTTCAATTTTTAATTTTCCAATCTTTTGTAAATTGAAAATTAAGAATTGAGAATTATTTCTCTCCTAATCTATTCATTACTTCCATTAGCGACTTATACTTCCTAGCCGTAATAGTTTGCTTAAATCCCAGCTTCTCAGCTTCTTTTACTCGTTTATCCACGCCGGGAACTGCACGAAGTTCTCCCAGCAAACCCACTTCTGCTATGCCTACTGTTTGCTGCAATGGAATATTTTTCACACTCGAATATATTGCCAGGCAAATTCCCAGATCAATTCCTGGATCAGAGAGCTTCATCCCCCCAGCGACGTTCACAAAAACATCCATAGTATCTACCGGCAGGCGACAATGTTTCTGTAAAACAGCAAGCAATAATTCAACCCGTCGTCCGTCAACTCCAGAGACAACACGACGTGGCATAGGAAGTCGTGTAGTGACCGCTAGCGCCTGTAATTCGACCAAAAAGGCCCGTGATCCCTCCAATGTTGAAACAAGCACACTTCCAGGCACTTCTTCTTGTCCTGCCGTCAGAAAGAGCTGTTCAGGGTTCGTGGCTTCTTGCATACCTTCTTCTTCCATCAAGAAAATACCAACCTCATCGACAGGCCCGAAACGATTTTTCAAACTCCTCAGAATTCTTGTCTTAGCAAACTTTTCTCCTTCCAAAAAAAGAACCGTATCTACCATGTGAGACAAAACCATCGGACCGGCTACCATTCCTTCTTTGGTGACGTGTCCGACGATCACAATAGGAATATTATACTGCTTTGCTGTCCGTACAAATTGTAGAGCAGCATATCGTACTTGTCCAACTGATCCAGATAATCCTGATACATTTTGTGATTCAATAGTTTGGATGGAATCGACTATCACAAAATCCGGTTTCATTTCCGCCACTTCTTCAGCAATTTGGTCAGCGTCAGTCAGTGCCAAAAGGAATAAATTGTCATCTTTCTTGTCTCCATTCTTCGTTCTCCATTCTTTATTCTTAATCCGTTCCGCCCGCATTTTGACTTGTTCAAGTGATTCTTCCCCTGAGACATAGAGAATTTTGTGGCCAGAAACTGCTAGACTAAGAGCAAGTTGTAAAAGTAAGGTAGATTTCCCAACGCCAGGATCACCAGCAATGAGAGTCGCTGAACCCCGCACAATTCCACCACCCAAAACAGTGTTCAGTTCCTGGTATTCAGTCTGAATCCTCGAGTTTTCTTTATAGACAATATCTTGTAGTTTTTGTGGTTTTGCTGAGGTTGCGTTTGATCTATTTATTCCCCCAGTTGATTCTTTGTTTTTGGGAAACCGCATTTCCTTCATGGTGTTCCACTCACCACATTCGGGACATTTTCCATACCATGAGGGACTATCATATCCGCATTCTTGACAGACAAAACTGAGTGTAGCCTTTTTAGCCATAATATTCTTTATTATACTCTTAGGCAGGAGAAAACAGAAGCTGAACCTTTCAAAAGAGGTAATATGTCAATACATTTTGTGCATCGAAAGGTAAATAGAAACGGTCTTCAATGATTCTTTTCGTTTTTTGATCAGTTTGGGATTTCTGAATAAGTGCAGGGTTTTGTAGCGCGTATGTTTCAAACTCCACGATGCTT
>JBBSGT010000062.1:0-6185 GCA_038253825.1 Candidatus Levyibacteriota bacterium | reverse complement strand
TGTCTGGAATACGACAAAAGACAAACTGTCAAACAACCAGGATAAAAATTTTGAGGAGACAAAACAAAAATTTATACAGCTAACGAATAACCAATTTTTCCCCTATCAAATCTGACATTCTGTTTTGCGGTTGCTATATAAACAAGAAATGATGATACATCTCGGTATGGAGCCTCACACAATGGTTGAATTAACACGTGCATGGAATGCTTCTTGGTCACCCAAAAATACAATGAGTACATTATTTGGATATGCTCATCAAAGTCTACAGCGAGAATGGGAACAAAAAGCGGAACTTGGGTTGGTTGATAAACCACTCTCAGGGGTCGTGAGTGCAATCAATCCAAACTTAGGATTTAATGGTAGCGCTTTCAGTGCAGCAAATTTTCGCGTTGTTGGTCTTAAACCAGCCCAGTTTACATATTTGGTACATCCAGATGGAACTTTCGATTATATGCCACGACGCTCGATAGTCATATCACTTGGTTTAGACACGACTACAGAATTAGACAGTCACGATGGATACAGAACAAGTATGGTTCCTTTAATTCCAACCAATGAAATGGCTGTCATATTTGATAAAACAAAGCAAGGAGAAATTCTGAAAAGACCAATATACCGAATACCAGATAGTGGCTACAAAACTGCCTAATATTTATAATTAAATTTGGATCAGTTATACTTTATTTTATATTACCTATGAAGACAGTACAAAAAGAGACAATTGTTATTGCTACGAAAAACACTGATAAATTCCGCATAGTTGTCGATATATTATTAGGACTTGGAGGAACTGGGTTTACATACTGTAACCTTAAAGATTTAGGAATAACTGAAGAAATGGAAGAAAAAGGAACAATTGAAGAACGAGCGAAACAAAAAGTGCTTTTTTATAAGAATTTTATCTTAGATACAATGACGCCACGTGATGTTGTCTCAATAATTGGAGTCGACGATGGTATCTACATAGAAAAAGAAGGAAAAGGTACAGCTCAATCTAAAGAAATTACCGACCTAATCTTATCAGATTCATACTTACATAGAGGTGACACAGTTATTATTCAAAGGAGCTATTTTGCATATTTCCCATATAGCAAAAAAGATTTTAGTATAGTGACAAATATTCCATTACAATTTTTGGGCAATCCAAAAGGAATAACACGAAAAGAAGGAAGCTATCCTTTAAGTCACGTTCTTGGGCATATTGGGACTGAAACTACAATTGTCGATAATTCTAAGGAAAGCAATATTCGTTATAATGTACTGCATTCTAAAAATCTTACACCAGTTTTTAAGCATCTTCACTAAAAGTCATAAATTTACAAATTTCTTATTTAGTTCTATCCGTATTTAATTGAGAACTTCTTCGTATTTTACTATTATTCGAATGAACTTTTGATTTTTTGTATACGGAAAATCAAGTTACCAAGGAAATGGCCGAAGGTCTGATTCCTATCGCCCGCTCCCAATGGAGCAGCTTGATTCTTAAAGAGAAAAAAATATTGATACAACGGGCTAATTTTTGTGTCCAACGTGCCATTGAAGTTCCAATACGGATTCATAGAGAGCCTCGACTCAGAGGCATTTTACAATGGGTAATGTTTTATCTTTTGTATGCTTCGCCTAAATCAGCTAGAAGTGTTTTTATAAAGGAATTTACTGTTTCAGCATTACAGATATCTTATGTAGATTCATACTTTTTAATTTGTTCTTTGTATTGCATCGCCTCCTTCATTGTGTTTGGCACAGAAGCAGAGACACGAAAACATACTGTCTGGTTCACAAATCTAATAGTTCCCTCACCGGTTCAATCAATTTATGCACAAAATGTATTATACCGTCTACGACATCTCCCAAATCCTTACTTGACATTTAGACTGAGAGAACGGCATAATGAGGTAAGTTTATGGTAAAAAGATTACTGTCTGATTTTTCCGCCATTATTAATCCTCGTTATCAACCTACAGATTTTCAACCGTATCTCTCCATGATCTTAAGTATTGTTTTTGTCACGATTATCACCTTCAGTATCCAGACCGTTACGACAACATTGCATGTCTATGCAACTAATCCGATCGCATTAAAGGATACCAGTAGGCTCGTTATCTTATGTGACAATCTGGGAGAAAAACTGCACTTAGCATCGTGCGATACACTAAATAGAGAAAATATTGCAGATCAAAATACCAAAGCGTATCTTTATTCGGAGCAAGATTTGCACAATCTTATAAATTGATCTGCTGCATGATCCCAACTGAGATCAGTAACTTCAGCGCGAAGAGTCTGACTAACTTTTTTATATTTTTCTTCATCACAAAGTAATGTCGCAATACGCTCTGCCAATCCTATCGGGTTATTTGCAGAGATAATAAGAATTGAATGCTTATCATCAATGAGGTTGGAAACACCTGTCACATCTGTAGTAATAACTGGCACAGCACATGCCATTGCTTCAACAGCTGTAATGCCAAATGATTCGTAATGAGATGGCATTACGAGAAGATCTGCTGCATTATAATAGTATGGTAATTCTTCCTGTTCTTTTCTTCCCACAAACCTTACTGATGCAGAAATATTAAGGACATCTCGAATTTCTGAAAGTTTTTTTAGTTCTTTAGGCCACATATCCATAGGTTGAGAAATATCTCCACCAACTATCCAAACACTTACTTTCAAATGTGGATGTTTATCCAAAAGAATTTTCAGGGAGTAGAGGAGTACATCAATTCCTTTCAAAGGCTCAACTCTGCCAACAAATAAAATAAGTTTTTCTTCAAGAGGAGCTTCTACTTTCTTTCTTGCTTGTTCTTTGTCAGATGGTTTAAAGAGATCTAAATCAACTCCAGGAGTAAGGATAGCAATTTTTCCATTATCACCATTGTAGAGCGATTGAATATACTGAGAGTCGATTTCACCTGTTGCAATAATTTGATTTGCTTCTTGTACGAGGTGCAATTCAGTTTTAATGCGCTCAATACTTTCCCGTTCTTCTTCACTTCGTGCAACCAAATTTTTCATAAGACCTAACGTGTGGAACGTCATGATAAGTGGAATTCCGAGTATCTTTTTTATATCCACACCAATAATGCCTGAGAGATAATAATGACAGCTAACCGCTTGATAGGTTGTTTTCTCTTTAGCAGTAAATTCATAAAAATGCGTAAGAAATTCTGGAATATATTCTTCAATCTCTTTTTTAGAAAGCGGTTTTTCCGCTCCGGCGGGTATATGAACAACCCGTAAGTGAGGATTTACCTCAACAATGCGAGGGCTTGTTACAGATTGAGATCTGGTAAAGATATCAATGGCATAGCCTTTTTTGGATAGAGCTTTAGAAAGCGATAAAACATAAATGTTCAATCCGCCAATTTCAGCATCGGCTTCATCCGAAAGGGGACATGTGTGATAAGAAATGACAGCTAAACGTTTGGTGTTCACGTGCATATTATACTATAATCGAAAGGAATTTATGACAACAACAATTTATTTTATACGCCACGGTGCAGTTCACAATCCTCAAGACATTCTCTATGGGAGATTACCCGGCTTTCACTTATCAATAAAGGGGAGTGGAGAAATCGCACAGACAGCACAATTTTTGAAAGACAAAAATATTTACGCACTTTATGCCAGTCCGTTACTCCGCGCAAAAGAATCGGCTCACATTATCCAGGGACAACTAAAGCTTCCAAACATTCATATAAATAAACAAATTTTAGAAGTTAAAACAGCGTATCAAGGAAAACTTTTCTCTGAACTTGATCCGTTACAATTCTGGGTTTATAGCAAACCCTTGAGTGAAACAGACGAAACGATGGAACAAGTTGGGGAACGCATGATGAGCTTTGTGAGTGAAACCGTTCAGAAACATCCAGGAGAAACTATCGCAGTGTGTAGTCATGGTGATCCTATTATGATTCTTATTGCGCTTATCAATAAAAAGCCAATGAATCTACCTTCAGTAAAAGGGGGCGTTTACAGCAAACATGGAGAAGTATTTAAGTTGACAGACGAGGATGGAAAACAAAACATGAAAAGCGTTTTTATTCCACAACGCGCAAAATAGCTTTTGACAATTGTGGACTAGCAAGCTATATTTGTTTAATCTTTATGAAACTCTATAACACACTTACCAGATCAAAAGATGAATTCAAACCATTTGATCCGACAGAAGTTAAAATGTATGTCTGTGGTATTACTCCGTATGATACTACTCATTTGGGCCATGCTTTTACCTATACTGCCTTCGACGTCCTCTACCGATTTCTCATTTTTCAAAATTTAAAAGTAAACTACACCCAAAATGTCACTGACATCGATGATGATATCCTCAAACGGGCAAAACGTGATAAGAAAGATTGGCAAGAACTGGGTAATTTCTGGACCGAAAAATATGTAAACGATATGGCAACGCTTAATAATGTAAAACCGACACATTATGTAAAAGCAACCGAGACAATGCCCACAATTATTACCTTTATAACGAAACTGGTTGCAGATGGGTTTGCTTATGAAAGAGGCGGGAATGTCTATTTCGATGTATCCAAAGATCCAGAGTATGGCAAACTGTCAAAGTATTCGCGCACGGAAATGATCAAACTTTCTACGCTGCGTGGAGCTGATCCGACTGACCCAAGGAAACGCGATCCGCTTGATTTTATCATGTGGCAAAAATCTCTCCCTGATGAACCCTTTTGGGGAACTCCCTGGAGTAAAGGAAGACCTGGCTGGCATATTGAGTGTTCTGCAATGGCTTACAAATACCTTGACAAAAGGATTGACATTCATGGTGGAGGACACGATCTGATTTATCCGCATCACGAAAGTGAAATTGCCCAATCAGAAGCTTTTACAGGTTTGATACCCTTCTCGCAGTTTTGGATGCATACAGGAGCAGTAGGGTATAAGGGAGAAAAAATGTCAAAGTCTCTTGGAAATTTGATTATGGTTTCGGAATTATTAAAAAAATACTCGCCAAATACGATCCGATATCTTTTACTTTCACATCATTATCGTGAGCCATGGGAATATGAAGAATGCCAAATCAAAGAAGCAGTTGAGAAAATGAAGCAAATCGAAAATGAAATAAAACATTTGAAACCTGCGAATAATAAATCAGAAAAATATCTCGCAGCATTTACTGATTCGTTGGCAGATGATTTGGATACGCTAACAGCTCTGGAAATAATAAATAAAGCTGTGCAATCAGGAGACGATAAAGCAGTTGCCGTAATGGCGGAAGTTTTGGGATTTCAGTTACCTTAGTTCTTTTTTAAACGAAATCGAAGGTAAAAACTATTTATAAACTGCCACAGTTAACACATCATCATTATAGGTAAATACCATCTTTACGGGTTTATTGAATATATTTTCAACATACAGATTTTGTGCTTCGTTTGCTGCATGTTCTCCGTCGGAATAGTAAATTGCTGTACCATATTTTCGATCAATACCAGGAATAGTGGCAAAATCATGATTTGTCGGAGCCACAACTTTGAGGCCTGCGTCAGTTGCAGCCCAGTTAATAAGGGAAGCAAAATGACAGACACCATCTCCATAGAGATAACCATCTGAAACAAATCCTTCTTGTGCATCAAAATGAGCATTTGTAGTAACGATCTTACTTTTTGCAAACTCCGGCAACACATCATCATGAAAAGCAAATACCTCTCCAGGTTTTAAATCGATCGCATAGTTAGCAGGATTTTGTAAAGTATCCCATGAGATTTGGTCCGGATTTTTGACAGCACCTGCCATGTAGGCAAGTGTTAATAAAATATTATTTTTAAATGCAGTGTTCACAGATGGCACAGAGTATCTGTCTCCAAGAGACATCGAACGTTGGGATAAGAGTTGACCGTTAATCTCCGTTTGTTGCACAGGTGTAATTCCAGGAATAGGGATATCATACGCCTGGGCTTGGGTTGTACCAAATAACAAAGCAAATGGAATTAATAGTAATAATTTCTTAAACATAAAAAGAGGTCATAAAGAGACCTATAGCGTATATTATATATGACTATAGGTCTCTTTGTCAAGTTATATAAAAACCCTGAATTCTAGGTGGAAGTGCATCACTCTGTAGTGGTAACGTGAAGTTTTGCCATCATCTCATAAGGGGTAAGGTATTGCAAGCATTTTCTGGGAGTGGAGTTTAGCTTGTATTCTAAGGCAGCAATATACTC
>JBBSGT010000061.1:0-6198 GCA_038253825.1 Candidatus Levyibacteriota bacterium | reverse complement strand
CCTTTGCTATGATTGGCACAGAAGCAGAGACACTAAAAGGTACTGTTTGGTTCACAAATTTAATAGTACCCTGTTCTCTGCTTTTTTGTTGCCCTCAAAAACCTCTGCACCGGTTCTATATACTTATGCACAAAATGTATTATGCCATCTACGCATCATGGTCTTCTTTTACTAATGAATTGATTACAGATTGGGGAATATTAATGTCAACTAAAAATTTCATTAGTGGATGCTACCAGATTTATCAAAAATGTAACTTTCTTCTTTACCAACAAGATTTTTTGCATATTCAATTGCTCCTTGAATTTGCTCTTTTTCTAAAAAAGGATATTCAAGCAATATTTTTTTTATTTCCATGCCAGATGAAAGTAACTCTAAAATGCTCTCCACAGACATTCTTGTACCGGCAATAATTGGTTTACCGCCTAGAATATCTGGATCTTGAGTTATTATCTCTTTTTTATTCATATTAACTGAATCTTACCATATTTTTTGAATAAATTAAAGGATTTTTAATGTAAAAAATATAATTTCGAAATGGTTCAAAGTACCCGTAGGGTAGTATAGTTTGATGTAAAGATTTAAAGCTAAATCTTTAAGTGACCCAAAGGCATCACTGTTTGAATCATCACTTGCTTGGTTAGAACGATTGAGGTTGGTTTATGAGGAATCTTAAAAAAAATAGTTTTGACTGATAGTTTTTTATATGTAATTATAGTCAGGAAAAATTTCTATGAAAATAAATAATTTTCATGTACAGCTTTATTAAATAGATTAAGTCCAACTGGAGTCGAATGGAATTGTTTAATTTTTCTTTCCCATTCACGTTGGGTTGATGTCACTTCCGTTTCGACACATCCAAATAAAACGAGGTTTTTATAAAAAAGTGTAAAATCTATGTCTGAATATAATTCATAATCTGCACCCAGGTATGCATCATCAAAATACTCATGCAAATTAAAATAATCTCGTGTAGTTTTACAAAATTTTTCATAGTCAATCCATTGCTCTCCTTTTTGAAGAAATAGTGACCAGAAATAGTTTTGCTTCTTTTGGAGTAATTCACTTAATGTTTGTCCTTTAACCGTTTTAGATGGTGTGAAATATTCCCAGTTAACTTGATACCAATAATTTAGAACCATTTGTTCATACTGCTGAACAGGTGAAAGATTAGTTAAAAATCCACGGCCATTTTTTGAAAGAAGTATTGTACCTTTTCTCCTATAGATTAAATACATATTACCTGCAATAACTTTTATTTGTGTAAGGGTTTGTAACTCTTGCTCAGAATGTAATCTCCAGTTAAATTTTTTATGGTCGTCAATTACAGATTGTATTGTGCGTAGTTGAGGAAGTAATAATCCAATATCGCGTAAAGAGATGTTTCCTGTGATTGTTCTTTTAATTGGCTTCTCGCTTAACCAATTTAGGAACGCGATAAAGTCATGAAAGAAATCTATTGACTGTACTTGTGCATTATTTATAGGCGCTAATTCTTCATTTAAGAGCATCATGTCATTTTTTACTAATCAAGTTCTAAATATCCAATATGTTTATTATTGAGAAATTCATTTATTATTGCACTTTTATTTTGTAAAAGGTTAATAATTGTTTGAGTTGATGTATTACCTGTATTAATTCTGATTATTTTTGGTGGATAACTATGTAAGGTATTAATATCATTAAAATCAGTATCTTGAGTTATAATATGGTAGCTATGTTCTTTTGCATATTGCCAAACGATGAAATCATCACAAGTATCTAAATTGAGTTGTCGCACATGTGCACTATGAGGGAAGAGACGGTCTATATGTTTAATGATCTTATATGACAAGTTTTGGTCGAGGAGTAACTTATGCATAAAGGGATCTCTTCTGTTTATCGGCGGCGAATTGTAGAGAAGCTTTAATATCGTTATCTGTTAACTCTGGAAAATCTGCTAAGATTTCTTTAGTATTCATACCTGATGCAAGCTTTTGAAGAACATCATATACGGTAATGCGCATACCACGAATTGTAGGTTGCCCACCACGTTTACCTTTTTCAATAGTAATAATAGTTTTATAATCCATATTGAACTGAGTGTATCATTAAAGTTACTTAAATTCAATCGATTTAACCAAAGTTTGGCAAATGATTCGACTTCCTGAATGTTTGATGCGGTTTTATATAGAAATATGAAGCTAAATTTCTAGGTGACCCGTATGGGAGTCGAACCCATGATCTTCAGGATGAGAACCTGACGTCCTTGACCACTAGACGAACGGGCCAGTCACTAGAGTGTATTTTACCGTATTGAACCTCGCAAGGCAAACAGTTAGCTTAAAATTTCCATGACCGAAAAGCGTGAGTATTATATAATTTGTGGGTTATAATAAGTACATGTTTAATGATGAAACATATTATAAAGCATTACTGAGCCATGACTCACGGTTCGATGGGATTTTCTTTATTGGTGTTACAAGTACACATATCTATTGCCGCCCAATTTGTCGAGTAAAAGTACCGCAACAAAAAAACTGCAGATTCTTTTTAAACGCAGCAAGTGCTGAACAAGCAGGCTTTCGTCCCTGTATGAGATGTCGGCCTGAATTGTCTCCTGATTCTCCAATCCAAAATAACCATACAGCAAAAACAGCAGCTCGACTTATAGATAAGGGATTTTTGCAAGAAAAAACACTTAAAGATTTAGCACAAGAAGTGTTACTTTCCCAGCGACATTTGCGACGTTCATTTCAGGAATATTGGGGCGTGTCACCGGTTGCCTATGCACAAACAAAAAAATTATTACTTGCCAAACAACTTCTTTCTGAAACAGCATTGTCTGTCACGACCATTGCGTTCTCAGCTGGATTTTCAAGTCTCAGTCGCTTCAATGAACTCTTTAAAACGCGCTATAAATTATCTCCTCGAGATCTTCGTAAACAAGTAGAGAAAAAAATCACTCTGAAACGATGCAACTTTTTGTCGATTATCGTCTACCCTTTGCATGGACTGAGCTTCTACGTTTCTTAGAAGGACGTGCACTAAGTGGTGTGGAGGATGTCAGTAATAATACCTATTCTCGCGCCGTATCTTTAACCCGAAATGATAAAAAATATGAGGGATGGATTTCTGTACAGAATGATGAAAAACATGCGAGGCTTCTTGTGACAATGCCCGAAAATTTGGCACCTGTTACTGCAGTACTTCTCGCACGTGTGAGACAACTTTTTGACACGAACAGTTCGCCTGAAGATATAAAGAAGCAACTTGGGAAACTTGCTGATGAAGTAGCAGGGGTGCGTGTGCCGGGCGCTTTTGATGGATTTGAAATGGCTGTACGTGCGATTTTGGGACAACAAATTACTGTTGCTGGTGCTCGGACACTCGCTGGTCGGGTAGCAAGTGCGTTGGGAGATCCTATACAATCTCCATTTGAAACTATCCAAAGAGCTTTTCCATCACCACAACAAGTGGTCGATGCAGGAGTAGAACGTTTGGGCAAATTGGGTATTACCAGAGCAAGAGCACGGACAATTTGTGATTTAGCCCAGGGTGTTTTGGATAAAAAAATCTTTCTTTATCCAAAAGGTGAGATTAATTCGACACTAACACAATTGCGTTTAATAAAAGGCATCGGTGAATGGACAGTACAATATATTGCTATGCGCGCTCTGGAGTGGCCGGATGCTTTTCCCTCCACAGATTATGGAGTTAAAAAAGCGCTCGGAGAAACGAACGATAAAATTATCTTGCAAAAAGCCGAAAAATGGCGACCTTGGCGAGCATATGCAACAATGTATTTATGGAATAGATTAGCAAGAAAGGAGGTGAGCGTATGATTTATACAATATTTTCTTCACCAATGGGTGATATCCTAGTTACAAGTGATGGTGAAAAGATTTTAAGGTTTGGTTTCGTTGGACAAAAATATCTTGTTGAAGTTCCCAAAGAATGGGCTGAAAAATCCGATCACAAACTTTTAAGCGAAGCAAAAAGACAAACTGATGACTATTTTTCAGGAAAGAGAAAGCAATTCGAACTTCCGTTATTTGCAAATGGTACACCATTTCAAAAGAAAGTTTGGCGGGCATTAGAGACAATTCCCTTTGGACAAGTAACAAGTTATAGAGAAATTGCCCGGAAAATCGGAAATCCGAAAGCTGTACGAGCGGTTGGGGCGGCGATTGGACGCAACCCAATTGGTATTATCATCCCATGTCATCGGGTTATCGGTACGAATGGCACTTTGACGGGTTACGCTGGCGGTCTTGATCGCAAACAATTGTTATTAAAATTAGAAGGTGTAGTACACTTCACTGAGTATTCCGTTTTAAAATAGTATAAAGTGTGGCATTGCCGATTTGTTTGTCCTTTTTAATATAACCTTCTTTTAGGAGATTATCTATCGCATCAATAAAATCGGGTCTATTTGCCAAAAAATGTCTGATATCCCAATTTGGTGAAGTGTCGACGATGAGATATCGGGGGGAAGTGCTTTTCCACATTAACCAATTGCACTTTTTATGTCTGCACGGCGATTTTTTATCAAATTTTTTTTGCTCAGGCCAGAGGGTAAATATTTCAGTTCGATGCGATAAGTGAGGAGTAATATTGTTTTGGGCGACAACTGATGCATCAGGGGGAAGATAGGGCAGAAGTGTATTAATATTTTTTACTGCCGAAGATTCATTCCAAAACCAATTCTTCGTAAGATAGCTTAATGGAAGATGCAAAAAATACTGAACCGCAAAAAGGCTAACTAATAAATATAATGCGGTATAATTCCGGTTTAAACGTTTTATTTCTGAAATTGCTAAGACTGTTGACCACGTGATGAGTGGAGCAAGTGTGACACGGTAATGCATAAAAATTCCATCAGCTTCTTTAATATTATTTCCCACAACAAAATAACTGAATAAATCGCCTAAAAATGGAAGTAAAGAAAAGGGTGAAAGAAGTGGCAGAAATCCAAATGAACCAAAACTAACAAAAAAAACTTCTCTCTTATTTGCTGTATTGAAAAAATGAGATAGGTTGATATTACCAATCAAACCATTGGTGCTCTCATATTCATAGCCAAGTTTTGTGAAATGTGGGAAATAGACACCAAAAATGAGAAATAAATATATACCGGAAAAGGTGAAGAAGACTAAATCTTTTCTGTTTTTCCTTTTAATAAAATAAACGATACTTATCAAAGCAGTTAAAAGTGCCACATTTTCTTTACATAAGATTGCCAGTAAAAAGAAAATAGTAGTTGCTTTGTACTTTTTCTTATCAAAAAAATAAATAAACCACGCTAAAAAACTTGCCCCAAATACAGCACTATGCACATCAAACCATAATGCATTTTGTATCCCATAAAACATAAGATAACCAAGTAAAATAGCATAGCAGATGAGTGGTGTAAGTTTTTTGTCTTTAGCGAGAAAGTAGAGGGGTAGTGCAGAAAAACACATAAAAGCAGCTTGCAAAAGTAACAGCATTCGAGGATCATTCCAAATCCAATAGAATATACTTAACGGTGCAAAAATAAGTTCGATGTGATCGGTTAGGATAGATGTAAAGGGATAATAATGCACGGTAGTAATAGGTGCTTTAAAATGACTATATTCCCAAACTATCTGGTCAGTAATTCCTAAATCAAAACCGTATGATTGAAAATGATTATGCCTAACAACTGATAAAGTTGAATAACATATAAAAAAGAAGAAACATATAAGATAAGGTAATGCCGTTTTGAAGATTGACAGCCATTTCATATTCAACTATTCTATCAGATAGGGTAAATCCTTGTCGCAACATATCAAATTTATGAAAAAACTAATTATTAATGCAGATGATTTTGGAATGAGCAAGGAGGTAAATGAAGGGACGAAAGAAGGCATAAGGCAAGGGATTATTACCAGTGTTTCAGTTATGGCAAACATGCCTTACTTTGATGATGCAATTCGGTTTTTAAAAAAACACCCACAAATTTCAGTCGGACTTCATTTTAATATTACAGAAGGAAAGTCACTCCTTATTCCCAAAGATGCTAAAAATCTTATTAGAGAAGATGACTATTTTTATCATTGGCCTCATATGATCGGAAGAGTTGCCACAAAAAATATCAAACCCACAGAAATTGAACAGGAACTAAAAAAACAGTATACCGCTTTGAAAAAAACTGGCCTCCCAATTACTCATATTGATAGTCATCATCATATACAT
>JBBSGT010000060.1:0-6354 GCA_038253825.1 Candidatus Levyibacteriota bacterium | reverse complement strand
GAAACTTCATCAGTGGACAGGGCAAGTTTTATCATGGCAGTGAGCAGCCACTTTAGCATATCTGCCACATTTTTTCATGCACAGCTGTATGAAAATTACTCTTCAATAAAATATGCCATTCTGTTTTTCGCTGGCTATATGTGCGGTATTGTCTTGCTGCTCGAGGCGCAATTCATGCCTCGTAGAACTGCTTATGGGAGAGAACTATTACGACGAGTCCGAGGTTATTATCTTTTTATTAATACGGCTGAGAAATATCGACAACGCTTTTTTGAGAAGAAAAATATGTTTAACGAAGTGTTGCCGTATGCCATTATGTTTGGTTTGACGAAAAAATTTGCTAAGCAAATGCAAGATATGGGAATTGAACAGCAGTCAGTTGGTTGGTACACCAGTTCTCAAGCCTTCAACACTGGTCTCTTTGTCGGTAGCATGAATAATTTCTCCGAGTCAATGTCCTCTGCCATAGCTGCGGCACCACCAAGTAGTGGTGGTTTCTCCAGTAGCGGAGGATTTTCTGGTGGTGGGTTTGGTGGGGGAGGAGGAGGCAGCTGGTAGCATGCAAAAAGGAACAGATTTTACTGGAATTACGATTGTTTATTTTTGTCATGATGGCAAAGGAAATTTTATTATGGCCCAACGAAATCGTAATACTCGCGATGAGCATGGTAAATGGGATATTGGAGGTGGAGCATTGGAATTTGGTGAGACTGTTCAAGGAACACTGAAAAAAGAAATAAAAGAAGAATATGGTACAAATGTACTCTCTTTTGAATTCCTGGGCTTTAGAGACGTCCACAGGACGCGAGAAGGGCGTCCTACTCATTGGGTAGCATTAGATTTTAAAGTACTTATTGATCCAAAGAAAGTAAAGAATGGGGAACCAAATAAATTTGATAAGGTGAAGTTTGTTACTTTTAAGACAGTGCCTTCTCCTATCCATTCACAATTACCGACTTTTTTAAAGCGCTATAAAGATATATTAATTAAATGATTTCCACTTTTGGTCTATACTGAAGTGCTTGCGCAACATGCTCGAGGTGCATATGTTCCTCATCGGTGAGATCAGCGATAGTGCGAGAGAGTTTAATAAGTCGATAATACGATCTTCCTGAAAGACCCAAGGAACTGACTGCTTTACGTAGCAATGTTACATAATCATCTGAAAGTTCACAGTATTGCTTAAATGTTTTATTAGTGAGCTCAGCATTTGAATTAACGGTGGTTCCGTGGTATCTTAAGTTTTGTCTATCGCGGGCTTTTTGTACCTTGATGCGGACAGTTTGAGAATTTTCCACATGATTTGATTCTTGCTCTGTTAGTTTTTCCACTTTGACAGCGGGGATATCGAGGTGAATAGCAATACGATCAAGCAGAGGCCCTGAGACCCTTTTCTTATACCGAGCAATTTGAGATGGTGTTCAGGCACAAACATGAGACTTATCCCCAAGATATCCACATGGACATGGATGCTGGCTGGCAATTAATATGCACTTGGTCGAATAAGTAGTTTTCCCTTTAGCTCGTGAGATAGAAACGACGGCATCTTCAATCGGTTGTAGGCTTTCTAGGATAATCCTTGGAAATTCAGGAAATTCATCAAGAAAAAGAACTCCACGATGTGCAAGCGTAATCTCTCCTGGTTGTGGCTTGCTCCCTTCCCCAATGAGACCGACGAGAAAGGTGGTATGGTGCGGACAGACTCTAGCAATCATAGGTTTTACTGTACAGCTTAACGAAATACTTGACAACGATATGAAAATAGTATTATGCTATAGGAGTTGATCTGATGCATCGGATTAACAACCTACAAAAGTGATTATTCTAGATACATTAGTTTTGTAGTTTACAAAAATATAAAATCGAAAGAAATTATATTTTTAAAAATAGCTTGAAATGGTGAATGATACAAAATTGTTTATCATTTTAAAGCAAAAAATAAAAAGATCTGCCTAAAAACAGATCTTTTTATTTGGGAAAGTTTCTCTTGTTCTTTCCCTTCTTAAAGTTTTGCTAAATGAACCTGTGTAGTATACAATAGCCACGTATGGATGAAGTCTCCCAAATCCGCGAAAAAATTGATATTGTTACCCTTATTTCTGAATCTGTTCCGCTAAAAAAGGCCGGTAGAAATTTCAAAGCGCCTTGTCCTTTCCATAACGAAAAAAGTCCTTCCTTTGTCGTTTCACCGGAACGGCAAATCTGGCACTGTTTTGGATGTTTTCCTCCGGGTGAGAAAATAAAAACTCCGTTTGGGTATCATCCTGTTGAAGAAATTGATGATAAACATTGGGTAGTTTCAGGAAAAGGCAATATCAGAAAAGTGTCGGCTCGGATGGAGCGGCAATATAAAGGAAAGCTTGTGAAAGTACAAATGAGGAAGCTTGGAGGTGAAGTTCGATTAACAAGCGATCATAATGTTTTTGCTCTTAGAGGCGCACCTTATACACAAAAGTATTATAAAGATTTTTCTAAGCGATATAGGAGCTATCTTAAAATTAGAGAGATCGATCCAATTCGGTACCAAAAGTTGATTGAAAAATATTTTCCAATCATTGAAATACCTGCTGGAGAATTGCAAAAAGGTGATTTACTCCTTTATCCTGTCAATAGAACACAAGCAGATGTAACGATAATAGATTTATCTACCTATCTTACTAAATTTACTCGTTTAGGACCTGTGTCGAAGAAGATCCCTTTACAAATTCCGGTAGAAGAAAGTTTTCTTAAGCTGATTGGTTATTATATCGCTGAAGGAAGCTCTCATAGAGCATATATTCGTTTTAGTTTAGGAAACCATGAAGAAGCGTTTGCTGCCGAAATTATTGCACTTCTTAAACAGCTTTTTGGGTTGACTGCCACGATACATAGACGTTCAAATGGGAATAAAACTGGGATAGAAGTTACTGCTTGTCATGCTAGGCTTGCGAATATCTTTGAAAACCTTTGTAGTAAAGGAGCGGTAAATAAGCATATTCCCTTTCTTTTGCAAGAGTTGCCTGAAGAAAAACAAAAGATCCTCGTTGAAGCTATTCATAAAGGGGATGGGACGAATTTTATTGCCCCTCGGTCAAAAAACAGACATAAGTCAATTAAAACAGTTTCACGAGTTTTATCAGAGCAAGTGGTTGACATTTTACTTCGCTCTAACATCTTTCCAACACTTCATGTGGTGAAAGCAAAAAGAGACAAAAAAGGTGTTAATCATAAGGAGGCGTATACGGTCATTTGGTCCGAAGAGGCGATACAAAAATATAATCTCCTTTATTACCAATCTGATGGAACAGAATATTGGGTCTTACCAATCACTAGGTTGGATCAAGAATCTTATGAAGGCCTAGTTTACAATTTTACTGTTGATCAAGACCATTCCTATGTTGCAACAAATTTTGCAGTGGCAAATTGCGGCAAGGGTGGCGATGTTTATACTTTCCTCATGGAGTACGAACGGTTGGAATTTCCAGAAGCATTACGTCTGTTGGCCAAGCGAACAGGAGTGGAGTTGACTTCACGAGAGAGGAATACTGGTTTAGCAACCCAAAAGGAACGATTGTACCAAGTTAATAGTTTAACTAAAGAATATTATCATTATGTTCTGACTAAGCATCCTGCAGGACAACGTGCTCTGGAGTATTTAAAAAATCGAGGAGTGAGTCAGAAAGTCATCGAAACCTTTATGCTGGGATTCTCTCCAAAAGGCAATGCACTGGCGCATTATCTTATGAACAAGAAAAAATACACGAGAGAAGATCTGGTGGCCGCTGGCGTGGTGTTTGAAAGAGGTCGGGATGTTGTTGATTTTTTCAGAGGACGGCTGATGTTTCCGTTGATCGATCATCGTGATAATGTGGTTGGTTTTGCCGGCAGGATTATGGAGGGAGATGATTCTACTTCAAAGTATATTAATACTCGAGAAACACTGATCTATCACAAAGGAGAACATTTTTACGGCTTAAACGTGACCAAAGACGCAGTTCGAAGAAGTGAACAGGCGATTATTGTTGAAGGCGAATTTGATGTTATTTCGTGTTTTGAGAATGGTGTCGCCAATGTTGTGGCAGTGAAAGGAACAGCGTTAACCGAGAGTCAAGTCAGTTTGTTGGGCAGATTTGCCCAGAAGATTACGTTTTGTTTCGACGGAGACAAAGCCGGGCAGGAGGCCATTAAACGGAGTCTCGCCGTCGTAGAAAAGAAAGGTTTGACGCCGACAGTTATTGAAATCCCCGGCGGGAAAGATCCTGATGAGGCTTTGCAAAAAGAACCAGGACTTTTTAAAAAAGCTGTGAAAGAAGATATTGGTATTTACGACTACCTCTTTGACAAAACAGTTGCGAGCGTTGATCTTGAGTCGGTCATCGGGAAGAAGCAATTGGCAGATCAGTTATTACCTGTTATTGCCACTATCAAAAATGAGATTATTAAAGAGCACTATATTAAAAAAGTAAGTACTGTCCTGGATACTTCATATGAAAGTATTGTTCGCGAACTGGGTAAGCTACAGCAGCCTCGGCAACAACAAGTCCACGCTGAACAACCAAAACAAAAACGAAGTAAAGAAGAATTACTGGAAGAATATTTACTTGCTTTAATTATTCAAAATGCTTCACCGCGAAAAGTGCTTGAACAAGCAATGAAAGTACTGAGCGATATTATGCCGAAAGATCGGGCCTATCACAAGATTATTGATCATTTGCTCGATCATTTTGAGAAAGACACGCAGTTTGATGGGTCTTCTTTCGCCGATGGATTGCCTAAAGAGTTAGTGCCGAGTTATGATACGGGATTTCTTCTGACCTTACCGCAGTTTGTGGATGAGAAACATGCAACAGAAGAGATAACTAAAACAGCAAAGCAGTTAAGGCGGATTTATATTCAGAAGAAACTGAAAGAATTGTCAGCCGAAATTAAACAAAAAGATGAGGAAGGTGCTGAGGATACCGTTGCAGAGCTTAGGAAATCATATTCAGAACTTGCTTCACGGATTGATTCCACGGTCTAATAATAAAGATTTTGCATAGCCTCATAAATGTGGTACAATAGACCCATGTCCCAGAAATTATCACCATTATTAAATGACGTTGTTACCTCAGCTAAAAAGCGCGGCTATATCACACAAGATGAAATTCTTGGTATTTACTCTAAGCCTGAAGATCATATTGAAGATTTAGACTCACTTTATGACAAACTGATGCGTTCAAGCATCGATGTCTTTGAATCAGTTGCCCAACAGCAAGATAATCAGAAACCAATTGAAGATCTTGAGAAAGAACTGGAAGCTTTGACCGTATTGACTGAAGGTTCTGTGAGCGATCCTGTCAGAATGTATCTTAAGGAAATTGGAAGAATTCCCCTACTTACGTTTGATGAAGAAATTGAGTTAGCAAAGCGAGTAGAGAACAGCGAAGATAGTGCAAAGCAAAAGCTTATAAACTCAAACCTTCGTTTGGTTGTCTCTATTGCGAAGAAATATATTGGCCGTGGTTTGTCTCTCTTAGATCTTATTCAAGAAGGAAACCAAGGTCTTATCCGTGCAGTTGAAAAATATGATTGGCGCCGAGGATTTAAGTTCTCAACATACGCAACTTGGTGGATTCGACAATCAGTAACTCGTGCTATTGCTGACCAGGCGCGTACCATCCGTATTCCCGTGCACATGGTGGAAAATATCAATAGATTTCTTCGTTCACAACGCCGTCTGATGCAGGAACTCGGTCGTGAACCAACTCCTGAGGAAGTTGCGAATGTTCTTGGTATTGAACCGAATAAAGCACTTGAGATTATTAAGATTTCCCAAAACCCGGCGTCTTTGGAAGCACCTGTCGGGGATGAAGAAGATAGTCGGCTTGGAGATTTTATTCATGATGTTTCAGCACCGACGTTATTTGATTCAGCGTCAAGAGAACTTCTCAAAGAACAGGTTGATCAGGTGCTTGGTACTTTATCAGATCGAGAACGACGTGTTTTGAAGGAGCGATTTGGACTTGATGATGGTCGTCCAAAGACACTTGAAGAAGTTGGTCGTATGTTCCAAGTCACCCGTGAGCGTATCCGCCAGATTGAAGCGAAAGCCCTTCGCAAATTGCGTCATCCATCACGAGGCAATAAACTGCGTGATTACTTAGTCTAGTCTCTTCTCTTCATACGCGGGCTTTACATACGCATCCGATCCTGAATAGGCGAACTAACAACAAGCCACAAAGATCGTAAAATCGAAACTTTTCAAGGGGATTTATCTCATAAATGGGATAGTATTCATTTTTCTGACTTTCGCTATTTCTACGGCACCACAAGCCTTTCTACGCTATTGTTATTTTGGTGTCTTCAGCTTCAATGTTATAAGTTCAGGTCTCTTGT
>JBBSGT010000059.1:0-6504 GCA_038253825.1 Candidatus Levyibacteriota bacterium | reverse complement strand
GCACCAACGCTTCAGCTGAATCTTTCAATGCAAAACTGAAAGGATTTAGAGCATTGGTTCGGGGAGTGAGAGATGTTAAATTCTTCCTTTTCCGTGTAGCGAAATTATATGGTTAGAACCATATATTGCGTATGATCCGTTCTTCCACCAAACTCCTACCGGAAAAGTAAATATGGAAGAGAATGGATAAGTATACTGCTGAAGCAGTTGTAAATGCAGAGCATACATCTCATTAGAAAAAAGCGGAAGAAAAACAATAAGAGCAAGGATAAGAGCAGTTCCGTAGAGTTTGAGTTTGTGCATTTTTTTCTGTTCGTGTACATCATCAAATAAATACAAAACGCCATAACTTAAAAGCGGCAAGAGAACATAAAACCATGCTGATGACTTGGTCCAAAATCCTATTCCTGTAATCAACCCGAGGGAAATAGCATCTTTCCACTGAGGATAGTGAAATAAGCGATAGGTAAAATAGAGACTCCAAATTGCAATCGTACTTACCGCACTATCCATCAATGCTAGCCTATCAAAGAAGAGTGTATAGGGGGCAAAGATGTAAAATAAAGACACCACAAGCGCAATACGTTTGTTAGTAATTTCTTTGCTGAATAAATACAAACCAAGCAGTGTTAAAGCTCCAGCAAGCACAGTGACAAATCTTGCTCCAACTAAATAATTACCACTTAACGCACCAAACAATGCATACAGAAACGGCATCAGTGGCTCTTTGCCAATGAGAAGAGAGTATGGTTTATGAGATGGCTCATACAATTGATGCAGACCATAACGGATATATATGGATTCGTCATTGAAGATTGGTAAAATTGTGAGATTGATCAATCGAGTCGCGAAATAAAGCACAAAGAGGAGTGAGAAAAATAGGGCGGTTTTGTGCCGAAATTTCATAAAAGAGTAGCGACGCTTTTATGACTGTAGCAAGAGTAACTAAGGGATGTCAATGGCTCGGCTTAAAGACAAGAGTAATCGTAGTCGAAGTTATTAGCTGTGTATTGCGTCATCGTGACGCTTCCACCTGATGTGAGCGCTGAGAGTGAGCAATTAGTCTGTGCTCCTGTGAGATCTGATGCGCCTGGCAACCAATTATGCAAGGCATTCAAATTACTTCCTGAAGGTATATTATTCACGATAATTTTCCATTGGTAACTTGTTGAATAAATTCCTACCGTAATTCCACGTGACTGGAAATAGCTTACCATCGCTTCCAAGTCGGCACGATTGCTTTGATAAGCAGCATCAGATCCGTCATCTTTCCATGAATTAACTGTCTCAACATCAAGCCACCATGGATAGTCAGATGGGGTAACCGAAATACCTGCTGATTGTGCAGCCGGAACGAAGCGGCTCTGAACGTCATCCACTGCACGGTTCCAACCATACTGCCATGCACATGCATTTGAGTCAGATCCGTCACACGTACCATAGGGATTTGAGGTAACATTACCCGCGGGATCAGTGTTATTTTTTGGCCATGTTAAAGTGTTGAGTCCCCCAGGATTTCCAGTATTTATATAGATTTGGATCTTTGCTTGATTTGCTGTACCGAGGGATTTATCTGCCCATTGCAGCTCGCTACTCAGACACGGATTCGTAGTGGATGCGATACCACCATTCACACCAACGATCCCAAATCCATAACCGGTCGGAAGTGTCTTGTCGCACTGTGGATAGGAAATATCATTGCCGACTTTAGTAACAGTTGGTGTCGGAGTAGGTGTCAAAGTAACTGTGGGTGTGGGTGAAGCTGTTGGGGTAGGTGTCAGTGTCATGGTAGGAGTAATTTCATCTGTTGGCGTAGGCGAAGCTGTAGGTGACGTTTCCAAAGTTGGTGTGATAGTAATTGTCGGATCAATAGTTGGTGTTACAGCATCTGTTGGTGTTGCTGAAATTGTAGCGGTCGGAGTTGGCGTTGGTGTACCGTTATAATATTTATCTGCGTGAAGCGTGTGTGGTGAGAGAAACACCGAGAGAAGGTGTAAACAACCGAGCAGCAAGTTGAACATATCTCTATTAAATCACAACAAATCACTCTGTGTCAATCTATTACTTTTTTACAATTGCTCATCTATTCCAGGCGGAAGTCTCGTAGGTTCTCTACTAACTAGGAGTACATCGATAACCGCTGCTTGTAGTATCCGAGCATATTCTTGTTGTTCATGTTTATCTTTAGGATCTGAAGCAGGACTATATATTTCTTCTTGTTCTATATCTCTGCCCTGGATAGGAATATTTTCTATGGCCACATACCCTCCCTGATCATCATCGAATCTGTCATTCAATGGCACCTCAATTGAATAGAAAGTTTTATGAGGGTTATCTAGCTCTTTTTTTTCAATTACCACATAAGTATTATTTGTACTGTCAGTAAATACTTTCATATCTCCGGGTATACTAGCATGCTGATCTGCCCGTATGGGTTTTTTTAAAACATATTTGGTAATGGATTGTCCTGAAGGATGTCTCGCTTCTTCAAGTGCTCCATTTTCAGTAACGACGGACTTGAGTGCCTTCCCTACTCCAGTGATGGATCTTTCTAATTCACCTAGATTTAGTATTTCATGAATCGGCTGTATGGAAAAGGTTTTCAATCTTTCCAGGGCATCTTCGTATTCACGCGCCGGGGCACTTTCTAAACCAAATCCCGATGAACCGGGTGTTTCAGACTCAGACATAGAAAAATTATACCACATTTTTAGAGAATCATTCCCTGAGGAGATTTATTTCGACTCGTGTATCTACAAAACTTCCATTTACTTCCCCATCTTTATTCATCCAGACTTTCTGAGGAATTGCTTTATAAACTCTTCGTGGGAAATCTCCTGAAAATTTATCAGACTTACCCATTGTTGTTCCAGATCGTTTGTCCAATAGACTAAGTGCAGTACTTACTTCTTTTTCCTTTGTTAACTGATGAGCTCTTGCTTGTATATAAACGCCTTCCCCATTTCCCCATTCTCGAGAAGAATCAAACACGACAATAAATATATTCTCATTTTCAGAAATATTTTTTGAATGTTGCGCTTCTTTTCCAGAACGCCAATAAAAATTGTAATTCTCATCATATGCAGCAAAAACCGGCGAATTCCAAGGGATACCATTTTTTAAAGCTGTAGCAATGGTAATATAATGAATCCGAGCAATAAGTTCCTTCGCTCTACTACTATCCTCTGAGATCCCATGCATATATTTGATTATAGCAAAACATCACTATGCTATTTCAATTCTTTGCATTCAAAATAGTTAACGCCTTAGGAAAAGCTGTGCCATTTGGGACGGAGGATGAAGAAGATTAGTATATATATGACAAATGCGGCTGAGATTAAATCAAAATATTCACGACCTGTTGCCGCAGGTAAACCATTTCTGACGGCCAAAAGTGGCGGAACAAAAATAAAAAGAAGTATTGAAAAACAATAGAGATAAACCCCCAGCTTTTTCCACTGCCACATTAAATAGATACCGACCGCTGCCACTGCGACAATAGCAAAAGACTCAAAAGCACTCGTTTTGTTTAGATGGGAAAAGAAATATAATAATTGTGAGCCGAGGTTGTAGAGCAAAGTGCCTGAAACAACACTCAGAAAGATAGTGAGGATAATTCCACGTTCCTTATTTCGTCTTGTATCTTTATGCGAAGAGGCCATATATTAAGTTTATTGAGAGGGAAATTAAAAGTCAAGAAGTCAGTTAGTCTGTCCTGCTCGTCCTTTAGGAAAACCCCAAGGACGAGCCAAGAACAGAGAGCCACTATTGTGGCATGAGGACAGTATCAATCACGTGTGTAACTCCATTACTGGAATTAACATCAGGTGTAAGAATAGTAGCGTCGTTAATCATAACAACACCATCTTTCTTATGAACTGTTAAGGTTTGTCCGTTCACTGTTGTCAGGGTTTGCCCATCCTGCAAATCAGCTACAGAGTATGCACCTTTTACAACGTGATACGTTAAGATATTTGCTAATTTTTGTTTATTTTCAGGCTTTAACAAAGTATCAACCGTACCTGCTGGAAGCTTATTGAAAGCGTCATTGTCAGGTGCAAAAACCGTAAAAGGTCCTGGACTTTCCAATGTATCAACGAGCCCTGCTGCTTTTACTGCGGCAACAACTGTTGTCACATTACTCGCTGCAAGCGCATTCTCGACGATATTTTTCTCTGCGGTCATCAGTGCTCCACCGACCATAACACCATTACTCATGGCACCATTTGTTGGGGGAAGTAATACTGATCCGATAACGTGTGTCACTCCATTACTATCCATAACATCAGGAATGGTAATAGCAACGCCATTGATATAGGTTGTGTTACCCTTTTTGGTAACTGCCAACGTATCTCCTTGCACGGTTTTGAGCATTTGTCCGTCCTGGAGGTCTGCTACTTTAAAAGAACCTGATACGACATGGTATTCAAGAATACTTGCGAGTTTGGCTTTATTCTCAGGTTTTAATAATGTTTCAACTGTTCCTGTTGGAAGGTTGTTAAATGCTTCATTTGTTGGAGCAAAAACGGTAAATGGCCCCTTACCCTTTAAGGTACTGACGAGATCTGCTGCTTTTACTGCTGCGACAAGAGTTGTGTGATCTTTGGAATTAACCGCATTATCAACAATATCTTTATCGGGAGTCATTGCAGCACCTCCTACCATTACGCCATCTTGCATATTTCCTGTAGTAGATTGCTGCATAGCTGATTGGTGGGATTTATTGTTTTTTACGACGAGTACACCAACGACGATAACAACTATGATAGCAACTACGATAATCATCATTTTATTCATATTTTTTCACCTCCTCTCAAAGTTTGTTTATCTTACTAAAATATTAACCAATTTAAGTATATATTCAGATACTACCCTGTTGTCAAGTAGTAATTGGATAGATTTTATTCTTGAGTATTATTAACAATAGTAATAAGTACTTTCATATAGGTAGTTAATTCTTCTCTGGATATTCCTTGTAAAATCTGTGCCATTGTTTTTTTTACGACAAGTTCACTTTGCTCGATCACGCTACTACCTTCTTTGGTAATAGTAATAATTTTTGCTCGCTCGTCTTTGGGATCTTGTTGGCGCTTCACCAGAGCTTTCTTATCTAGCATTTTTGCAAGCTTGGTGACCATGGGAGGATCATAGCTTAAAAGCTCTGCTAATTCATTGAGCTTTACATTACCGTGTTCATAGAGTTGTCCCAAGAGTTTCCATTCCGGGATAGAGATATTAAAAGGTAAAAGTGATCTTGTCAGTCTCGTATGCAAACGACTATATGCTTTCCCTTGCAAGAGACCAGAACTATAGGCATTGAGTTGTGCCAAGTCTATGTGTAATTTTTTTTCAATTGTTTCAGCATTCATAAAAGTAAAATAACTAACTTAATTAACTTAGTTAATATTATACATTATCTGTTATCTTTTGGCAAGGATAGAAAGAAATTAGATGAGACAACTTAAGAGGATATCAATTTTATACCTGTCGTCATTGATTTTGCAAAACGTTTTTGTGGTGGGAGTGCCTTGAGGTACAAAACCAATGCCAACGGCATACTACGCTATTTGTAAAATAATTTAAGAGGGGTATATGAAAAACTATCTCTTGAATAGATCAATAGTAATCCTGCTATCGATATAACTGCCATCCGCTTCTCATTCACCATTTATTCAAACTTTCTAAGGAGTACTATTTTGGGAAGAGGTGGTAATTATACTTGAACGAAAACCCATGGATTTAATTTATTGCCGGTCTCTTCAGCTTTTATAACTTTCTTCCCCTCAGCTTGCATTTCCGCAATTAATTTATAATTCATTTCATTCAATTCCTCATCTTTATCTGATATAACAACATAGGTGCTTACCTTTGTTACAAAAGATGGCAAATTTTCTGAATGAAAGACGATATAATCCAACAATTTTTGTGATAATTTTATATTTTTGGCGGTTTGAGCTAGTTTAGACATTTGGATAGAGATTATATCAAATTGATAAACATATTGTTTAAGTAGTGTAATATTATTGTAATAGCACAACAATTTGGAGTCAACTCTTTGACTTTTGCACTTTACTCCTTTTCAAAAAGTTCCTTTTATAATAAACAAAATTATTTTGTATATCTTCAACTGACCACGTCAAAAGTCTATGCTGAGTTCCTTTATTTCTCACTGCATCTGTTGAAGGAGAATCAGACCTATCTTTTATTGATGCACGTATATGTCTGTGCAATAATCCACCATGCGAGCTATCATAATAAACTAGGGTACTGACTAGAAACTCAATTACTACGAGCTATTTTTTCGATAAGCTTTGAGTAATAAACGTACATCTTTTTCAATTGTATCACGATGATTGAATCGCCACTCACTTTCTAGGAGAAACTGAGAAAACTCAGTCTTTTTAATCCCATTGAACTTGATTGCTCTTCTTTTTGTCCATGACCAATACGATTCAATGCCATTAACATGCTCATCTTCACGAACAAACTCATTCTCATGGTGCT
>JBBSGT010000058.1:0-6746 GCA_038253825.1 Candidatus Levyibacteriota bacterium | reverse complement strand
ATGTCTGGAATACGACAAAAGACAAACTGTCAAACAACCAGGATAAAAATTTTGAGGAGACAAAACAAAAATTTATACAGCTAACGAATAACCAATTTTTCCCCTATCAAATCTGACATTCTGTTTTGCGGTTGCTATAGTACCTTTTTTAATAACAAAAATCTAGGGCTACACTGTGATCAAGGCTTTATAAAAAGTAATACGGAGATTTTATGTATTGTTCCCAAAGACTCTGATCCATTGGATAATAAATTGATAAGCATCAGTCCTCAAACACTCATTACAAAAGATCTCTACAGCTCACAGAATGCAATTACAGCGGCTTATTATGATAAAGGGACTCTTTATATAGGTGAATATAACTACAAACAACAAAAAGCTTATTTAACGGTTAATAATAAGACAATCGAGACAAACGATCTTATCAATATTATCTACCCTATGCAGGATAAGTTTTATACAGCTTCATTTAAGAGTGTCCATAACAGCAATACTGAGTCTTATTCTGAAATTTTTAGTACGCAAGGAAATATAAAAACGAAATTAGCAGAGAAAGGAAGAATTACGCTTTATAAATAGATAATTATGCGTATGAGCATATTCAAGAACGTTTATGACTAATTCTATTTTTCTATCGCTGTATAATGTGAATTAATAGATTACTCGTTCCGAACTTGTTTTTTGATTCTTAATTTGCTATAGTTACATATAGAGCTGGTAATAACAAACTAGTTTGTGCCTAAGTCCTCACGAGTGGTACACTCGTTATCAGCTTAGGAAAACCACAGCTAGCACCGCCGCTCTTAATAAAAATGATCTACGAAAGTAGGTCTTTTTTATTCTTTTGAAACTTTTGTCCAATGATCTGAAAAAAGTTCTTCTCCTTTTATAATGTTATTCTTGAGTATACGATAAAACTCATCTCCTCGTTCTTTGTTTTCATAGTATCTCGCTAATGCTCCACAAATCCAGTCAGCAACTTGAATTTGAGAACTTGATGTAGAGTCCACAGCTTCTATTTGTAGGATTGTTTTTACTGGTAATTTAGGCAAAAGTCTATTGGTTAAGTATGCGTTAAACTCAGCAAGCGTTACTCCTTTTAAAATCCTTCTATCTCGAATTACCCGAAATTCAAGTTCACTAAGCGGTAAAAACTGTTCCAGTGTATCAGCAACTATTTCTGTATAGAGTAATCCTGTTTTTATTGCACCATCTTTTATGCGATACTCCTTAGGGATATTTCTTTTATTAAGAAAGGTATAGAAGATACGGACATCTTGTTTGGCTATAAAGGCAATTGTTTTTATTCGCAAATCATCAGTAAGATGCGCATCATTAAATTTTACTTCCGACTGTGTTTTAATCTTTTTAGGAAACTTATTTCGTTGCCACCTTCTAAATGCATTAGCAATCCGTTGTGGATCTCCGACGGTAAAGGTTGCAATGATAAAATACTTCTCTTTTCCTTTAAAAAAATCTCCAGTTTCGTCAAGATAAATAAACATACTACGATTATACCAAGGAAAGCACCTTTTTAAAAATCCTCATTTGAGTTCAAAAATTAAAACAAATCACTTTATGAACAATTTCTTCCTAGAAAATTTAAGAGATTAAGTTTAAGCTAAAGAGGATAAAGAAAAGAGTAGCCTTTTTATAGTATAATTAGCAGTATGGTAGACAAAAAAGTAGGCAGATCTTTGAAGAAGGCAAGGAAAAGTTTGGGATTAACGCAGGCTGAAGTAGCTGAGAAAGTAGGGATTTCCTCCAATTATTACTCTATGATCGAACGTGGTACAAGAAAAAATCCAGGTTCTGACGTTATGACCAAAATTGCAAAGGTGTTAAAATTGAAATCTTCAGATATCTTCCCTTTTTAATTTTGTAGCTTTTTTTCAGACTTTTTAACTAAGTCCTTTAATGCATCAACAATATCTCCTGCGACCTCAGGCAGCTTATCGAGAACTTTAATCGCTCTTTCCCTTGTAGCCTCTTCGGGTTTAACTCTCTTTATCTTTTCAATCATTGCTTGTATTTGTGCTTCAGTATATTTTTGAGTCATAAAAGAATTATAGCATGATTCTACAGGAACTTATCAAATTTAAGGAAATTTATCATTTCTTCAGTCAAGTTTTGATTTTCTATTCTTCTCATAATTTCACGACTATATATTTGAGACAAGATATTCAGACTTCCTTCCCACATTATTTTTCTATCAAGAATCGCTAATTTTCTATGATGATTTCCTGAACAAAGCAAAACTTGAATTCCCATGCTTTCAGACCACTTGATAGCATCTTCTGATTGTATTTCATAACCATTATCATGCTCTTTAGGATCACGTGTGACAATATATATTTTTATTCCTCTTTTAACAAGATTTCTAAATATACCATCAAACGTTTTCATTCTTTCTATAGTAATAAAAGGACTTTCGATAACTACCTGTTTTTGACAATGTTTGAGATCATGCAGAAACGCTTGGTAAAACGTTTTTTCATCATATAATGCGGAATTATTCATCTGATTCCTCCTCACTACTAGAAATTATGGCTACTTTACCATTATAATAGGTGAAGCCAAGCTTGGTAAGAAGATGATAGGTTTGGGTCAAAGAATCGAAGATTTGTTTCCACCTATCCCCGCTAGGGCTCACCAAACGCGACGCCTTCGCGTATTCTTAATATATATTGATATATCAATATAAATTATATACTGTCTCTTAAAAATATAAATTGGTTTAGCCTCAAAAAATATAATACCCCTATGCGATTCGACCCAATAAAGCAATACGAGTGTTTCTTGACAACAATCTCGTTTTCTGATAATCTGAAAGTATGAAAAGCGTTAGTATCATTCGGGGCCGAGGTCAATTGACAATTCCCGACTCTATCCGTAAAGCAGTGAATTGGATAAATCCTCTCTCTGCTGTTTCTGTTACAGTTGTCAAACCTGATGAGATTGTTATAAAACCTCATCAAAGTCATGTTGACTGGGTGAAAATTGAAGATAATCTTAAAAAATTACATGCTCTTTCTGGGAAAAGTAAATTAAGCGCAGTCGAAATTTTGCAACATGATCGTCAAAGCCACTAATAATGATCACTTTAATACTTGATACTTCAGTAATAATTAAATTTTTAAATCATGATAACGAACGCGACGTAGACAAAGCTGATGAAATATTTAAGAGCTTAAGAAAAGGAGAAGTACAAGTTATTGCCCCAGAACTCACAAAGTATGAAATAGGAAATGTTCTTATTAAGAAACAACTAGCAACTTCGATAGTTAAGCTAGCTTTAGAAACAATCTATTCTTTGCCAATAACCTTTGTAGCTGAATCAGAAGAGTTAGCCCGAGAGACATATTTGCAGGCATACAAAAATAAAATGACTTATTATGACGCAGCTTTTATTTCTCTTGCGAAACAGTATAATGCAACGCTCATTACAGAAAATATAAAACACCAAGGTAAAACTTCTGATGTTAATGTAATTGCCTTAAAGGATTACTAAAACTTTACATTTGTTTTCATTAGCAGCTATATTTCTCCATAAGATTGGTAGCCCATTCTAAAAAAAGTTCGAAATAAAACTCATCGGGGTCACCAAAAATGCTCAGGTTATTTTAAATTGAGAGAGGTTTTCATCCAGAATGTATTGTAGGGACCAAATTCAGACATCATATAGTAGATGGTCTGCCCGTTGTTTTCCTGATAATTTGATTTCATAAATGCGCCATAGAGATTTGGATAAGATGATCCTGTGGCTATTTGGATCGGCGCATTCCAAGGGCCCCAAGGATTTGGTGATTCACGAAGAACGATTGCATTTTTTTGCGCATCCAAATACGTCATAATGTAACGATTGAGCCAGTTATCAAATTGTACAGAAAGTTCTCCTGCTGGCCCACCTGCGACAGCAACTGCACTATTTTCACTAGTAGACCATGTAGCATTGCCTGATCCGTCGTAACCGGTGAAGTACTGGTACGCATTTTTGTTAAGAAGAGATGTGTCTGCAACTTTCATCAGTTTGACAGAACCTATGCGACCACAGGGCGTTCCCCACACATAAACAGTTGTTCCTACGTGTAAAGCGCTAACCATATTGAAATTTCCTGGCGCCCATGAGATACTCCCTGATTGTTTGGTCCATTTTGTAGTATCAGAGCTGTTGGCTGTGGAAATTGAGGAAAGATTACAACTCCAGTTGCTCCAGTTGGTAACTTGCATATAATAAAGATATGCTGTGTTGCCGATCCCGATACCACTTGTTGAGACATCAGTAATTGCTCCTGAATCAGGGACAAAAAGCCTCGCTGCTTTTCCTGTACTATCCAGTGCCCACCCATCAAATGTCAATCCATCCGCCGGTGTCGTGTCAATCGTAGAGGCAAGCGAACCGGATTGCTGTGGTTGACCGTCGCACCTATTGGTATCGCCAAACGCAATAAACGTCTTACCAAGCCAGTCAAACATTTCTCCCAAATCTGTTCCACAAACATTTACAGTATCTGTATGGTTTATGGAATCAGATCCTGTTTCTTTTGCGATTTGAGACGTCGTAACAACATCCGAAAGCATCATAGGCATAAGATCGGTATTGTCTTCTTTGTAATAATCAAATTTCATCGTATAGTTCGGAGCAAAAGTTCCACTGTTCCAATTTTTCGCAAAAAAGCCAAGACGTGCGCCACTCAAATTATTATTGATATCAGTATAGACATTGGCATTGGTCCAATTAACGGCGTTGGCACTCGCATCAAAATAATAGGTATTCCCTACTCTTCTGATACGTAGGTAATTGTATTTTGTGGACATTGTTCCAAATTGGCCGGTAAACGTATTATTAATTATGCCACTTGCTTCAAGTGTGCTGTTACTTATTTGCCCCCAGCCAATCCAATTTTGTGCGTCTTTAAAAATAACAAGTCCACCATGCGTGTTTGCATTTCCATTATTTGAAAGAATGCGAGTCTCTATTGTCCATGGTGCGGTCGGTTGCGTTTTTAATAATTTTGGTGCTTTATCTATGTTTATCCACTGATCATTACCTTTTGCACTCGTGAGGTTGAAACTGCCCTTTGAAATAGTATAACTTGACGTTCCGCTTGGATTTTGCCAGCTCCATACACTTGAGAGTGAAGAAGTTGAGAAGTTATCAGTAAAAATAGTGGAGGCCTTTACCGCTGATGGAAAAACAATGACGAAAACAGCAAGGATGAAAAAAGTAAAGATAAATTTATGAAAATATTTCATTGCTCACAATCAAAATAGCACATTTATTAAAGTAAATTGTAAGAAAATATAAAGATACTTTTCTCAGGCTATTTTAGCTGTTGGAATAAAGTAATCCACTCTGAGCTAAAACTTGGCTCGTTGCGGGAATGAGACCAGGATATTGAAGATATTTCTGTAGAGTAATTAATCCAGACTGATATGCCTGGGTTCTATCCGAAAGCAAAGTAAAAACCCGAGGGGCATCCATACCAATCGCTCAGCTTCATCATTTGGGGTTACTACCTCTGTATTTGCGATACCTTCATAAATATAAGTGGTATGTTGTGTACCTCGCCTTCGACAAGTATCAGTGGTTTCTATAACTCCTGTTAAAGTAAAATCACTCAAAGCAGCAGCATCTAAACCTGTCTCGTCCCATAACCCATTGGTTGCCTCTTCATCTGGTGTTTTTGCTTCTTCAACATGTTCAGCAATAATACTCCATCCTCGAGGCCAATTACTTCGGCGTGCCAGAAGGAGCGATTCTTGGTCTTCATCAAAGATTAGCAATGTAGCACGCTTATTGGTACATGGTGCTAATCCTGCCCGAGATGGAATAGTTTCAAAATAGCTATAAGGATTATTTTCTAATGACATAAAATATAGAGACCTCAAGAATGAGTCTTATATTATAGCTTTTTTTATTTTATAAGCAACTTTCGAAACACTATTTTGCTTGATTTCTTAATACAATCTCTTTGTAGCATTTGATATAATGTAGCGAGCTTATAATAATCAACAATGCCAAACAGATATGAAATTGGAGCAAGTCGGGTCGAGGGTGGCAGGTTTTTTGAATATACGGGTGATGATAAGGTACTGACTTTTGCCCAAGTTGCAGAGAAAGTTAACGCGCTAGATCTTGAAACAGACCCAAATGACAATTTATCTTTAACTGCTAACTTTTCGCATAACGGGGAAAAAACAAGTTTAACTGTCTCCTCCATACCATTACAGACGGGCGATGAGAAAAAACCTCTGGTGATCTTTTTACCACGATATGGAGAAGAAAGCAGTAAAGCAAAACGACTTTTAGACATCCACCTTCCTTCTGATTGGAGTAGTGAAGGAATAGATATATTTCATTCTGCTGCTAATAACCAAGCGATCCTCTCCAGCATTACTGGCTCACAGTTTGGTTACGCACTCCCTTTACGAATGATCGATGAACGTATCAAAGACGCACATCAGATGGGTCGAAAAGTTGGTCTAGTAGGATTTTCGTATGGTGCGCATTTGATCAATGCTTATCTTAGTCAACAACCACGGGAATTACCTGATGCTATAGTGGATGTCCTCGGTGGTAATATCAAAGAATCTACCTTGCACTTATAGCAACCGCAAAACAGAATGTCAGATTTGATAGGGGAAAAATTGGTTATTCGTTAGCTGTATAAATTTTTGTTTTGTCTCCTCAAAATTTTTATCCTGGTTGTTTGACAGTTTGTCTTTTGTCGTATTCCAGACAT
>JBBSGT010000057.1:0-6762 GCA_038253825.1 Candidatus Levyibacteriota bacterium | reverse complement strand
GAAAAGGAAAAAACATTTCAGATCAAGATTTGAAACAGATTAACATACAAGGAGATAATTTTCATCCTGAGTGGAATTACACTGTTACTCCTAGCAACACAGTGATTAGTTAATGGAGGTTATTTCAGATCGTCTACTTAGGACCAATCGTAATAAAATGATTTATTCTAATATCTTAATATCCTTCACTTTCAACTGCAATTTTGTCAGGCCATTCCATGTATTCTCATCGAGAACATAAGCGATTGCAATTTTGTCACCAACTTTTAATTCTGCCGCAAGGGCTCCCATGCCAAAAGCAATTGCTTCAAACATCTGTGAATCATTTTGCGAAAGCGTGAGTTTTAAGTGATTTCTTTCCTTTCCCAGCACCCGGATATTCTCGATCGTCACTCCTCGACTGGCAAAAACAGGTTCTGCATTGGCCATTCCAAATGGTGCAAGCTGTTGAATCTGTTGATATAATTCCTCGTTAAGTAAATCCAGGGATAGCTCGCAATCAATTTTTATCATTCGAGTTACCAATTCTTCAGTTAACAATTCCATGGCAGTTTCTTCAAGCAGTTGTCGAACCATATCTATTTTTGCTGTCTCGATAGTAAACCCTGCCGCCATCGGATGTCCTCCAACATTGACGAAATGATTTCCCTGTGTTCGCAAGAATTCAATAATGTTAAATCCGCTTATTGATCTCGCAGATCCTTTACTCTGTGTCTCACCAATTGCCATAACAATTGATGGTCGATAAAATGCTTCGACCAACTTTCCTGCAACCAAACCAATAACTCCCTCTTCATAAGATGCATGGCCGACCATCAAAATATTGATTGCACTTGATTTTTTATCAGTAACATTGGCAATGGCATGCTGTGCTGCTTCTTTCAAAAGTTGTTGACGGGCTTTATTGGTACTTTCTAATTTTACCGCCAACTCACTCGCTCTTCTGAGATTTGGTGTACAGAGTAAACGCAAACTATCCATCGCTGACAGGATTCTTCCTGCCGCATTCAGACGCGGACCAATGATGTAGCCAATGTCATAAACACCTATCGCATCATGTTTGATGCCAGTTTGTTGATAAAGTGCTATGAGTCCTGGCCGAGTGGTTGTCTGTAATTTTTTCAAACCCGCAAAAACAATAGCTCGATTGGGCCCGATTAATGGCACCAAATCAGCAACCGTCCCCAGAGCAGCTAGTTCCAGATGGACATCATCATTGTCTCTCCATTCTCCATTCTTCATTCTCCATTCTTTCGCTAATACATATGCAACTCCTGCTCCACATAAATTTGTTGTATGCACAATCGCATGCGCATCAGGTAGCTTATCTCCGACTGTATGATGATCGGTGACAATGACATCGATTCCTTTTTCATTTGCAAACGCAACTGCCTCATTGGCAACAATACCATTATCAACAGTGATAATTAGTTTTGTCTCAGGCATTTTCTCCATTACATTTTCAATACCTTTGATAGAAAGCCCATACCCTTCTTCTTTTCGGTGGGGGATATATGGCATGACATTGGCTTTCAAATCATGCAAGGTCTCCCAAAGGATCGCGCATCCGGTAATGCCATCCACGTCATAATCACCAAAAATGACAATCTGTTCTTTTTTGTCCATTGCTTTTTGAATACGCTTTAGGGCTTTGCTCAGCTGCTTAGCATCAATACCAACGGTTTTGGGAGTAACAACTTCTAAATGAGGATGCAAAAAAGCGTCAATATCTTTTTGCGTTTTAAAACCTCGATTTTCAAGTAAGATTGCCAGAATATCATTTACTTTTAACTTTTCACTCTTCACTTTTGACTTATTAAGCACATTCCATCTTTTCGACATGGTATAATTTTAACAGTATGTTGCAAACACTTCCAGAAGAAATAAAAAAAATAACAGAAACATTTCGAGCTGCAAATAAAAAGCTCTATCTCGTCGGCGGTTCCGTCAGAAATATGCTCATTTATAAAGAAGCTGCTTTAGAAAATATTAAAGATTGGGATATGACCACGGATGCAACTCCGGAAGAAATGATAGAACTTTTTCCCAAAGCGTTTTATGATAATGCATTTGGAACAGTCGGTATCCCAATTAAATCGTTAATTGAAACTGAACATCCGGGAGTTATTGAAGTAACAACATTTCGTACTGAGAGAGGATACACCGACAGACGACACCCGAGCGAAGTGAGCTGGGGAGAAACTATTGAAGAAGATTTAAGTCGACGTGATTTTACTATGAATGCAATTGCAATTGATCTTATTCGTTATTGCGAGGAGGAACGACGAAGCAATCCCAACAAGAATGAGATTGCAGCGTCATCTTCGATTCCGCGCAATGACGTAATCGATCCCTTTGGTGGACAAAAAGATATTGAAAATAAAATCATCCGAGCAGTCGGCGATCCGACACAACGTTTTAAAGAAGATGCACTTCGTCTGATCCGTGCTATTCGCTTTGCAGCGCAACTTGGTTTTCAACTCGAGGAAAAAACCTTGCAAGCAATTTCCCAGGATGCCATACTTCTGCAAGTAATTGCTCGTGAGCGAGTCCGAGATGAACTTCTTAAGCTTCTAGCGAGTGAGTATCCTTATGAAGGCGTTATGCTTTTGAAAAATACCGGACTCCTTGCCCATATTCTCCCCGAGCTTTTGGAAGGAGTTGGTGTTTCTCAATCCAGACCGGGACGTCATCACAAAGATGATGTCTTTACCCATAATGTTTTGTCGCTCAAGTTTTGCACGTCTTCTGATCCTATCGTGCGGTTCGCAACCCTCATCCATGATGCCGGCAAACCACGAGTAGCAAGTGCTGATCAAGACGGATATGTCATCTTTCATAATCACGAAATCGTCGGATCACGAATGGCTTATGCAATTTGCGATAGATTACGTTTCCCCAAAAAAGATCGTGAGAAAGTTACCAAACTTATTCGCTGGCATATGTTTACGGTAGATGAGCACATCACTGATAGTGCAATCAGAAGATTTATCAGACGAATCGGTGTTGCAAATGTCAAAGATATGATGGATTTACGAGTCGGAGATCGGCTCGGTGGTGGAACGCAAACTGCAGAAAGCTGGCGATTAAAATTATTTAAAAAACGTGTCGAAGAACAACTCGCACCGGCTCCATTTTCCATCAATGATTTGGCAATCGACGGGAATGATATTATGAAAGAACTGCAGATAAAACCCAGTCGACAGATTGGCGAATTATTACAGAAACTTTTTGAAGAAGTTGATGAAAATCTTGACAATAATAATCGTGACTATTTACTAAAAAGAGTGAAAGAACTCCATGAATAATACATATCCTGGAAGTAGAAACAGACGATTTGTCACATGCTGATGCCCGTGAAGTTTCAGAATATAAATGGGTTGCACCGCAAGATGTACTAAGAGAGAAGGTGGTCGATAGTTTGATTGAGATTTTTACCCGTTACTTGGAATATGTGAGGAATGAAAAAACTATTTCTTCTTAGGAGACACTAGTGACGTGCAAAACGCGCAACGCGTGGCATTAAGGGGAATAATACTTATACACTCCGGACATTTTTTGGTAGAAGGATCAACAGGTTTTCTTAGAGTTGAGTTTAGCCTATTCATCGGTGTCACTACAAAAAAGTAAATGACAGCAGCGTTAACTAAAAAGGCAATTAAGGCATTCAAAAATTCACCTATCATAAATTTACTATGATTAATAGTCAAATAGATTGAAGAAAAATCATGCTGGCCACCTATCGCTGCAATAAAAGGCGTGATAAGATCTTTGACGAGCGCATTCACAACGGCACTAAATGAAGCACCGATCACAATACCGACTGCTAAATCGACAACAGTGCCTTTCAAAATAAATTGCCGAAAGCCTTTGAACATTTCTATGAACATACTTGTATTATAATTTTTAGAAACTGTGTGTCAAGCTATAAACGAAAACTGTTGCAATTTTTGCCTCTACCATTATAATAGTAAAGCTGAGTAAAAGTTGCCCACTTTTCTCACGTCCCCCCAGTTTTAGTATGTTTAAAAATATTCCGAAAGAGCCAATAAAATTTGGCTTTTATATTTCTTTGTTCCATAAGCGATTTATGATCGCTGCGTTATCATGCGTTTTTGTGGCAACAATACTTGATCGATTTACCGTTATCATTTTGAAAAATCTAACAAATGCAGTTATTGCACACCATAACGACAGTAATGTGGTATGGTTTTGGGCGCTTTCGTATCCAGTACTTCTTTTATCTTCACAAATGGTTTGGCGATTAAGTGGGTTTAGTGGCATGCGTTGGTTTATGAATTATAGAGCAACTGCGTATCAAGCACTCTATGAGTATCTTACGCTGCATAGTAAGGATTATTTTAATAATCGTTTTGCCGGGGCACTGACAAATAAAATCGGTCATGCTGTGGACGGAACAGAAGATCTCTTTGAGAAATCCCTTTGGCAGTTTATCCCTTTATTCCTAGGACTAATTTTATATGTTGTTTTCTCTTGGTCTGCAGATTATCGACTTGGGCTGATTATTGCCATATGGTCTATCTTTTTCTTGTGTCTGAATATTTGGTTTTCTAAAAAACTCCAACCGCTTTCACTCAAATCGGCTGAATCATTATCATCTCTCAAAGGAAGATTGGTAGACTCGCTTGCTAATGTCTCCCTTGTCCACGAGTATGCACACGTGACAGGAGAAAGGGAGTATATCAACAAATATATTAACAAACATAAAGACGCAGGCTTTCGGCATTGGACAGCAAGTGAGTGGATTTTATTTACAAATAACATTTTGCTCTTTTTCTTTGTCATATCAATGATCGGAACTTCCATAATGCTTTTTGAAAATCACGTTGTGTCGGTTGGTGTTATTGTCATGGTAGTAACAATTGTCAGTAATGTTACCTCGCAATTTCTTTTTATCGGACAAGAGATGAGAAACGCCGCAACTTATCATGGACAAGCAAAAGAAGGACTTGAAGAAATTCTGGCAAATCATACTATTACCGATGCAAAAAAAGCGAAAACAATAGAACATTTGAATGGTTCTATTCACGTTAAAGATATTACCTTTAATTATGACAGTAAGAATATTTTTAAAGACTTCTCACTCACTATTCCTACCGGACAAAAAATTGGACTTGTCGGTAGAAGTGGCGCAGGAAAAACAACATTGGTATCCATCCTACTGCGACATTTTGATATACAAAAAGGTGAAATTATTATTGGTGGACATAATATTGTTGATATAACTCTGGAAAGTCTCAGACGAAATATCGCTTTTGTTCCCCAGGATACAAGTATGTTTCATCGAACGATTAAAGAGAATATCAGCTATAGCAACCTCGATGCAGGTGAGGACGAAATTAAAGAAGCAGCATCTCTGAGTCAGGCCAGCGAATTTATCGAACAATTGCCACTTGGCTACGATACGCTTGTGGGTGAACGCGGCTTAAAACTCTCAGGTGGACAACGGCAACGAATTGCTATTGCCCGGGCATTTCTCAAGAATGCACCAATTGTTATTCTTGATGAGGCAACCAGTAGTTTGGACAGTCAGAGCGAACATGCGATCCAGGAATCAATTGAGGAATTGATGAAGAAAAGAACAGTTATCGCAATTGCACACAGACTTTCGACGTTGAAAAAAATGGACAGAATCATTGTAATTGAAAATGGAAAAATTGTTGAAGACGGATTGCCTGATGAATTAATCAAGAAACCAAACGGTACCTTTAAAAAGCTGTGGGATCATCAAATTAATGGTTTTATTGCATAAGCTGCACCATATCGAGTGTGGAGGCAAACCTTACCACTTAAAAACTTGTCTGCTATAATTAGCCCATGAATGAACATGATTTCTCACACCTTTATAACCTATTCTTGAATGATGCTCAAACAGATCCCAATATTCTTGGGGTGATTCTGGCAGGATCTCGAAGATTTGGGCTCCAAAACAAAGATTCAGATTGTGACACATATCTTATTTTCAAAGATACAGTAACTCCTGCCGTTATAAGACGCTATAAAAAAGATTATGAAAAAAAATATGAAAAGTTAACAATAGATCTAAGCAATAAAGCTCTTCAAACACGTAAAACATTTGAACATTATGCGCAAATAGGCAAATCCTTTGCGTGGGATAGATACAACCTCGTTCACGCAAAAGTAGAAATTGATAAAACTGAAGGGGAAATTACGCAACTTTTACAACAGAAAGCATTCCTTTCACCAAAAGAAACAACAGCTCTTATCAATGATCACCTTGGAGATTATATAACACATGTTTATCGTTCAATGCGAAGTTATGATGCCGATAAAAAAACTGCCGCATTGATTGATGCTGCCGAATCTATCCATTATTTATTAACAACCCTTTTTGCTCTTCATAATCGAGTTCGACCATTTAATAAATATTTGGAATTTGAGCTTACTACCTATCCCTTAGCAAATTTCTCTTGGGAACCACGAGAATTTTTAACGATGCTCACTCGTATCACTCAGAAAGCTGATCCAACAGCGCAACGAATGATTTATAACAAAATAGAAACACTAGCACGAAGCAAGAGTTATGGGTATAAATATGATGCCTGGGGCGGTAACAAACTAGATTACATTCAAGAGCCTATGCAATCTATATAATAGTCAACTCCCAAATAGTACGGTGTCAAAAAGCAAGTGTTATTTCAGTTTAGCTTTGATCTATATGATATTTTTTCCATAGTTATCCCTTCACGATTCTATTCGTGCTTTTTCATTTCTCTCTTT
>JBBSGT010000056.1:0-7330 GCA_038253825.1 Candidatus Levyibacteriota bacterium | reverse complement strand
TAACTTATAATTAATTGTAATAACTTGTATATTTTACCGGAAAATTAGAGCTTTTACCAGAGATATAGAAGAAGGCCGAAAAAGGGCATTTTGAGGGTGTGAATCATGAGGGCACGGTTGCGATGGTGCCCGTCTTGGCTGCCAAGCCTGGATTCGAACCAGAATAAACGGATTCAGAGTCCGTTGTCCTACCATTAGACGACTTGGCAATAATTTAAATCGTGAAGCTATTTTACTAAAATATGGGACAAAAAGCTATTTGATCTCTTTGATTAATGAAAAAGTTTGAGAATATAGGGAAGAAAAATAAGGGAACCGATGATTATGGCGGCAATTGCGGTCAAAAGTACCATTCCTGCAGCGACATCTTTGGCTATTTTGGCCTCCATTCTGTGTTCTTTGGTAATAAGATCAACCATTCGTTCAATCGCTGAATTTACCATCTCAGCCATGATTACCATCATAATTGTGAGTCCCAAAATTCCCATCTCATATCCTGAGACATGCAACGCAATACTGGCATTAATCACAATGAACGCGACCATCAAATGTACTAAAAGATTTTGATCATTTTTGAAAGCATGATGGATACCGTCAAACGCGTGTTTAAATGATTTGATAAATCTTCTTCCGTCGATCATAGTTAATAGCCAATTACCCGTACGATTAAGATGTACATTCCAAATGATAACAAAATTCCAAAGATACCGCCAACAATTGTTTCAGGGAGCGTGTGCCGTTTGATATAAACACGTGCCCACGCGACAACCGGGATTAGCAGGAGTGAAATAAAATAATATCCTTGATAAATAATTGCGAGTGCAAAAATAAGAGCGGCTACTGTCGCGACATGGATACTCATTTTTAATTTCGTATTAATAAATGACGCAAGAACGACACTGATAATAACACCTAAAGAAACGACAATTAAAATCTTTGGCCCATTGAGAAAAAGCAATCCTCCAAGATAAAACAATGTCATAACCATACCCACACCGAACAGAAGTGGCCGTTGTGTTCTTTTGGAGACATCAAGATCAGTAAAAATCTTTTTGTGAACACCATAAATAATAAAGAAGGTCATCGCCAAAAGAAAGATCATTGTATACCCAGTCCAGGCCATGGCCCACACGACATTGCCGGTGGTTTTATAAACAAGCAGCAGCGGAACGAATACCAGCAGCATAACCGGATTAAAAAGAAATGAAATAACTTGTGCAAGTGCTATCATGATAAAGCTTTGTTCAGACGATCTAGGCTCGTCTCTTTACCCAAAATCTCCAAAGATTCAGGCAAAGGTAGCCCACGCTCGTGTCCTGTTATTATTGTATACAAAATAGGCATACGAATGCTATGAGTTTTTAAAATAATCCGCAATGCCTCCAGAATTGTCTCCTTATTCCATCTCTCTATTTTTAGAAATTCATCTTTTAATGTCTCTGCTATTTTTTTGTCTTCATCAGTAGTTATATGAAACTTGGCCTCAGGAAGAAAGTGCGAGATAAGCGGATAAAATTCTTTCAAAGTTGCAATACGTGACTGAGCAATGGATACTATTGCAAAAAGTGTTTTTTCATCCAGACTCTCGAGTGATTGATCTACAAAAGAGTAAAACTCTTTCAATTCCGCTACCAAACTTGCTACATCCATTTTTCTGATATACTCCCCGTTCATCCACGTTAATTTTGTCAGATCGAAAATCGGACCGACCTGTCTGATATCTTTTAGCTCAAAAAGAGAAATAAACTCTTCCATAGAAAAAACTTCTTTTTCTTCAGGATGTGTCCATCCCATCAAAGCCAAGAAATTAAGAATTGCCTCAGGCAGGTAGCCTTCTTCTCGAAACCATTGGACATTGGTATGGCCATGTCTTTTTGATAATTTAGATTTATCCGGATTTCGAAGAGTTGGGGTATGATAGAGTTTGGGAATATCCCAACCAAAATATCGATAGAGCAAAACATGCTTTGGTGCGGAAGAAATCCATTCTTCACCACGAACTACATGGGTAATTCCCATCAAATGATCATCGACAATTGCGGCCAAATGATACGTTGGAAAGCCGTCGGATTTAACAAGCACTTGTTCAGTAACTTGGTCTGGAGTAAATACAATCTCACCACGAATTTCATCATGAACAACGGTATCTTTATCCTTTGGCGCACGCATGCGCAGTATCCAATCTCCCCGCTTGATCATCTCAGCAATTGTCTTTGGGGGTGCTTGGGTCGTTACTTTCTTTTTTTCCACCACTGTGTGCGTATAATCTTTCTTTTGTCCTGCATCTGCTTTTGCATAGTAAGCAAAATATGCGAAGTCTTTATCGATAAGCTCTTGCGCATACGTATGATAGATCTCTAAACGCTCGGATTGGCGATAGGGACCATACTCACCAACCTTTCGAGAACTTTCGTTTTCTGTAAGACCAAACCAATCAATTGCTTCAAAAATAACTTCCTCTGCGCCTTCCACAAAACGCGCCCTATCGGTATTCTCAATCCGAATAAGAAATTTACCATTATTTTTCTTCGCAAAGGCATAGTTAAATAGAGCTTGATAGATTGTTCCGATATGTGGGTACCCTGTTGGACTCGGTGCTATTCTTGTTCGAACCATTCTTGCATTATAAGTAAAAACTCGCGTATACTCAAGATATGACTCTTCATAATACAACAGAGTTTTCTAAAAAATTCGGCGTCGGGACGGCCATAGGCATTGGTGTTATCATTGGGCTTGTTATCGTCTTCAATATCGGAGTCCTGATAAAAAACATTTTGCTTCCACCGAAAATTGATCCTGCCAATGTCCTCCTTGGTAGACTACCTCAAATTCAGTTTCCGCAAAGTACAGTTAACGGAAACTTTGCCTATTCACTGAACACAGTTGATGGTAACTTACCTTCAAATTTTCCTGATCGCTTGATCGTTTATCCAATGCTTGTGCCTCAGCCGAATCTTCTTAATCTGAAAACTGTCCAAGGCAAAGTGCAAACACTTGGATTTGTTGATCAAACAGGTAATGCTTTGCCCCAGATTCCCCGGGGTGGATCATATTATGAATGGGATGAGCCGAGTGGAATTCAGAGAAAAATTGTTTATGACACAGTTAGTCTTAACTTTAATATGACTTCTAATTATTTGGCATCCCTTGATGTACTCGCGGGTAAAAATATTAGTGACCAAACATCAGCTTTTAGTACTGTACAGAATTTTCTCACGAGCATAGATTCTTTACCGACTGATCTGGATTCTAATTTAACAACAGCGCCTGATCCTGCAAATGATTATACGGTTGCTCCCCAACTCTATTCCATTGACAGCAGTACTGGGAAATTGGTGAAAACAACTAACTTACAAGATACCAGAGTTATCAGAGTAGACTTATACCAGCAACCCATCCAATATAGCCTCACAGCAGGGATTGACGGACAATTAACTCATTTTCAAAATTTCGATATGAGCCTACCTATTATGTATCCAAATACACCCGCTTCTACGATGGAGTTTGATGTAGCGTCAGGTGCAAATCAAGCACAGGTTATGAAAGCAAATTATTATCACGAAGCAGTTGATTTAAGTAGTAATAGTACTCCTGATAAGCTCGCAACCTATCCGATAAAAAGTGCTGCACAAGCATTTGAGGAATTAAAAAGTGGTAAAGGATATGTTGCCTCATATAATGGGACTGACAATCAGATTCTTATTAATAAAGTCTATCTCGCTTACTTTAACAGTGATAAAACGCAACAATATTTGATGCCGGTGGTTGTATTTGAAGGACAAAATGGGTTTTTTGGATATGTTTCGGCCGTTGATGATAGTATGCTCCAGTAAATAAATCCCCTTTTTATTACCTCATTGATCCGGATGGAACAACATAGTGAACATTGGTATCAATAAAGTGCAGCAACGTACTCGTATCAGAGAACCGGCCAATACTATCCATCACGACAATGATGTATGTATGGCCATTTTTGACAGTAGAAGTAACCAGGACCTCTCCTGCGCCCTCTGTGGTACCTGTTTTTATGCCATTAACTCCATCAATGCCAAGTAACTCATTCAGATTTGTTAATGGGTACTGTTGTGAGGAATTTCTTGTCGAAATAACGTGATATTTTGTAGAAGTTATTTGAGAAAGAATTTTGTTGGTAGAAGCAAACGATGCCAATCGTGCCATATCAATTACTGTCGTATAATCCCCGTCATCTTCCAAACCATCAGGATCAGTATAATGTGTATTTGTAAGATGAAAGCCTTGCGCTTTCTCGTTCATTTTCTTAACAAAGGCGTCAGAACCTCCAGGATAATTATCAGCAATTGCCTGCGCTGCGTCATTGGCAGAAGGCAACATCATCGCATACAGAAGATCGAGAAAACGGAATTGTTCACCTTGAAAGAATTGCAATCCAGATCCAGGAACGTATGAGCGTTTGACTGTCAAAATATCCTGCACACCATAGTAATCAAGCGCAGTAAGTGCTGTCATAATCTTCGTCGTGGATGCCATAGAAAAACGTATTTGAGGATTTTTTGAATATAAGATAACTTGTGAATCTCGATCAAGAATAATCGCTGCTTTTGCTGATATCTCAGGATTTTGTACTGCTTTTATATATGGATAAGGATGTAAAGGTGTATTTATCTGTGGTGGGAGAAATGATTGTGATGATACGCTTGAAGCCAGATGATTATTAAAAACCATCAATGTAAAAAGTATCACCAGAAGAATCAACGGAAACAAAATAAGTTGCAGATCTGAATCATGGCGCTTCAAATGCTTTAAAGCTTTGTGTTCGCGTTTCGGAGTCGTCTTTTTTTCATGCTTCTTTGTTATCGATTTTTTAATTTTCCCTATTGCTTGATGAAGTGCAAGTTTTTTCTTTGGCGAAACGTGAGATTTTGTTTTTGCAGATTCATTCGCAACTTTTTTGACGGGAATTTCCTTTTCTGAAACTTTTGCCGCGGCAGCATGTTTCTTTTTCAACTTCTTGAGCCGTTTCTTTTTCCAGATCTCTGACTGTGAATTTGTCATTGCTTTACGTTCTTACTTAAATAAACTTGAGTAATTTAATTGTAAGGGTTTCACAGAAAAATGAAAAGTAGAGATTATTTCTTAGAGACGCTGAGGCCAACTTCATCAAGTTGTTCTTTCGTAATTGCTGATGGGGCATCCATCACTGCTGTTCGCCCGGTTGAGGTCATAGGGAATGCAACTGTTTCTTTGAGTGAGGTTTCGCCTGCGAGAAGCATTACAATTCGATCAATTCCAGGTGCAATACCACCATGCGGAGGAGTTCCTGCATCAAGTGCTTCAAGCATGTGTCCAACACTTGTCTGTATTTCTTTATCAGAGTAGCCCATAATTTTATATGTCGCTTTGAGCATATCTGAACGATGACTTCTGATACTTCCACCACCAGCTTCATAGCCATTACAGACAAGGTCATACTGACTTGTGAGAATTTCACCGACATGTTCACCTTTCAGAAGCCACTCCACGTGTTCATCAATTGGTTTGCTAAAAGGATTATGAGTAAATGTCCAACCGCTTTTTCCATCTCGCATTTCTGCAACATCTTTCTTATCAACTTTCTTAAAGAAAGGAAAACGGACAACCCATGCGAATGCCATCACATTTTCTTCTTTTTCTTTTTCAGTTCGGAGATCGAATTTATCAGCCCCAAACTTTTCTATTGCTTCTTTATAATCAAATATCGGGAAAACTTCATCTTTCACTTTTCCTCCAACTGCTTTTACAGCTTGTTTTATTACACGCTGCGTCAAATCCATAACATCTTTCTCTTGCACAAAACTCATCTCAAGGTCAAGTTGCGTAAATTCAAACCCACGATCTGCTCGGAGATCTTCATCCCGAAAACATCGAGCAATTTGAAAGTATCGTTCTATTCCTCCCGTCATAAGAAGCTGTTTATATTGCTGTGGGCTTTGGGGAAGTGCATAAAATTTCCCAGGTTGGAATCGTGATGGAACGATGAAATCGCGAGCCCCTTCCATAGTTGCTTTTGAGAGAATTGGTGTCTCAACTTCTACAAAATCTTCTTTGTATAACCCATCTCGTATCGCCCGGACAAATTCAGAACGCATTCGCATGATTTTTTGCATGCGCGACCGACGGAGATCGACATAACGATATCTCAGGCGAACTTCTTCACTAATTTCATGTCCATCTGTATCTAATTGAATGGGTAGTTCTTCTGCTTTATTAAGAATAGTATAATCTTCTACGGAAACTTCTACCGTTCCTGTCGGGATATTTGGATTAACCATCTTTTCAGGTCTTTTTTTGACAACCCCATGAATTTGAATAACCGACTCTGTCGTAAGATCTCCCATTTTGCCAAAACCGACACATTGGAGAATACCTGTTCTGTCTCGAAGATCAATGAAGGTAAGTTTTCCGTGATCACGTTTTGTTTCTACCCAACCTTGAAGAAAAACTTCTTCTCCAGCTTTTTGCGGAGTCTCTTTGACGAGTGTTCTTTTTGATTCTTTGCCCATATTACTCTTGCATATGATACACGCTTTTTTCTCACTTGACAAGAAGAGGTATGCAAGGCTACAATTTAAGGAATGAGTAAGATCTATTGTACACCATTTATTGTCATGTCTCTCCTTGGCCGTTGGGCTGTGAGGGATTGGTGATGCATGAGAAAAATATCTAACTTTACCAATCTCCTCACAAAGGAGATTTTTTTTTGCTTGCTAACAAAAATAAAACGAATAAAGGAAAATTATATAACTAAAATTATGCCAGTAACAGAACAATTATTAAGTAGGGCTGAGACACAAAACTTTTCTTTGAGGAATTTGGGTAGCTATGGAGATACATCTATGCCGGAAACGGAAATAGAGCCAACATATGCTTTACCAGGGGGAATATCAGGCACAATGAAAGAATTACTTGCCGATCCGACAGCAACAACTAATAGTATAAGCAGTGCTCAAGCAGTAATGAGAAACTTATATAAGATAACTCTGGTAGACGATACTAGTCGACAAGCAATTGACCAACGAGCTGTGCGGACGAGAATGGGAATCGTGTTAGACATATTTAAACCGAAAGAAAGAAAAGGTTCAACACCTTCTCAAATCTCAGGACAAGCTGAAAAAACTGCAAAAAGTATGATCAAAACTGCAGCTACAATTTACAATCATGGTATTTCAGATTTAGTAGACAATCTGAAATAACTTCACAAATTGCATAAAATATGCTATGGTAAGATGACTATGGAAGGGACTGCCTATCTTCATTTTCAAACCATGCAGCATTTTAATGAACGGCAAAAAAGGATTTACGCAGGAAGTCT
>JBBSGT010000055.1:0-7442 GCA_038253825.1 Candidatus Levyibacteriota bacterium | reverse complement strand
GGATACGCTCCCGTTAATAACTCACATTTTATATTATCCCAGCGTTCCTGTATATCCCACTATTGCGTATGATCCGCTATTGTTAACATTGCAAGTGTAGATGGATTTACGGCTGCTTTTGATACTATACCCTACGCAGCAAGTAAAGCAGCTTTAATAAACCTCACTAAATCATTGGCAGTTGCATTAAGCGATAGAAATATTAGAGTTAATGCAGTTGCTCCTGGGTGGGTTGAAACTGAAATGACTAAAGATACAATGCCTGCTGAATCAACAGAAATAACGCCACTTCACCGAAATGCCCAACCAGAAGAGGTTGCAAATGTAGTTGATTTCTTGCTTTCTGAAAAGGCGAGCTTCATCAATGGTCAAACAATAACAGTCGATGGTGGTTTAACTATCGTTGATTATACACTTTACCGGGAATCCCAAAAATAGCTTCATAAAAAGTTCCGCTAAACTTATCTGCCGCTCGTATTTTATTGATTTCTGAGTAGAATAGTGGGACCGCAGAATTCGGTGCCGATAAATCTTCCTACCTCACCATGAGGTGTTCTTGTAAGTTCATATTCGCGTGCTTGTACTTTTTTTGCCGTGTTGGCATCTCTGGTAGAGTCAAAACCGATGGCTACTTTATCTCTTTCACCAACAGCCTGTCCTGTAACAGGATGCTTTCGGAGTACGCTTCCCGGATTGGGATAGGGAAATGTTACATCAACTAATCCGCCTCTTTGAGCATCAGGATTATTCGTACCAGGAGCTGCTTCCTCCTCCCAAGAGGCAATTCGCAGAACCCCAGACCGAGGAGTGGATACATCAGCTCCTATACTTCCTGCAGTAGGGAAATCTCTATCAATATATGCTGAATCATAAAAAAATACTATTCTTTCACCTGTGGTAGTAAGTAATTTTTGATCAATCACCTTTCCATCCGGCCCCGGGGATAATTCATATGAAGGAGTTGTTTGAGACCGACTCGATGGTTCTCCTTCACAAGATAGGGGTACAGGTGACTTACCCAAAGCGCAACCAGCTCCAACAGTTGCAACTAAACTCAATGCGCTCAGGGCACCTACGGTACGAGAAAGAGGTCCTATTTTTTTTAATCTTTTGTTGGAAAATGACTGCATTTGATCATTTACTAGATGATTTCCTTCGGGTGAGGCCGTTAACATATAGACTACATATTAAGTAAATTAAGTAAGATTTGCGTAAGAAGAAAATTGTAACATAACCAGATAGTATATTCTCTTAGAGCTATTTGCTATACTTCTTACATGAATCCAAAATATCTAAAAGTTGAAATTAGTGCAGAAACAAAAAAGGACGCAGATGAAATTCTTAACTCGCTTCTTGATAAAAAGCTTGTTACAGGTGGTCAATTTATACAAGCTCCTGCTAGGTTCTTATGGAAAGGTAAAATACAAGATATGGATTACTTTACTGTTACATCTTATACGTTAAATAAGCATAAAGATGCGATCATTGCAGATGTTAAAATGACAACAATTGAAGAATTTCCCATGATAACGTTTACTCCTTTTGATGCAAATGACGAACTTCTTCGCTGGATAGAAAAAACTGTTGTGTAGTAAAAAAATGAAGCTTATGTCCTCAGTGTACTAAAAACCACTCTCTCCATTTTTCTAATAACCGTAATCACTTAGTGGTGCGTTGCCGACTCTGACACGGGGGAGTTTCATGATATTGGAAGTGCATTCATTGGTTCCCGGATCCGTAGAAACTGCTGCAACTATATTTAATTGTTTGAGCGTATCGATTGCTAAATCACTATATGAACCATAGGGATACACAACGATATCATTTTTGATACCCAAATTTTTCTCCAGCTCTTGGTTGGCGTTGGTTACTTCCTGAACAATTTTATCCTGATCAATAAGTCCCAAAGCTGCGTGAGATGTGGTGTGATTATAAATTTTGGCGTATGGGCTTGCGGCCATTTCCTTCAAATGATCCCAAGTCATATAATCAGGTTGCCCGATAAGTCCAGTGGGAATCATAAAATTCATAATAACATGATATTTTTTTGCCATCATAAAACCATAGGTGTAATCATCAATATAGCCGTCATCCACAGTTATAACGACACTTTTTTCGGGTAAAGTTCCATGGTTGCGCAATGCTGTGATGAGGTCTTCCAACGCAATAGGTTGGTATTTATGATCGATTAAATATTTAACTTGATTCTCAAAGATGCCGCTATCAACGGTCAAAGGCTCATGTCCCAGTTGTGTCGCAATATCCAGCGGTTCAATATGATGATACATAATCACCGGGATATTGAGACAATAATCACCTGAGTACGAGGGAGTAAGTGGAGCAGCGGCGCCCGTTGCAACCGGCGTAGGATCGGTGGTCGATGGATTGCCAAGAGCATTCAACTGATCAAGAAGAGGAAGAGTTGTTACGGGTGTGGGTGCGGGAGTATTTGTCGGGAAGAGGGTCGGAAACGATGAAAGACTGGGGGGTGTTGCTGAGACAGAAACAATTGGCGATACTGACTGTGCAAAAGTAGGTGAGACAGATCTCAAGAAAAGAGAAAACAAAAGCAACAGAGCGAAGAAAATAGCAGCGTATCGTTTCATGTTGATATAACAGTCTTATTGTAAATCCAATGAAATAATTTCGCAATGAGGAAAATGAAATTAATGTGAATTGAAGGGGTTTTTAAAAATTACTTTGTCACCAAGCTGCTCTTCAATTCTCAAAAGTTCATTGTATTTTGCCACTCGATCTGTTCGTGAAAGCGATCCTGTTTTGATTTGTCCCGTGCCAAGTCCGACGGCGAGATGCGCAATCGTCGTGTCTTCAGTTTCTCCTGAACGGTGAGAAATAATACTATTCCAACCAGCGTCATTCGCCATAGTGATAGCAGAGATGGTTTCTGTCAATGTTCCTATTTGGTTTAACTTGATAAGAATTGCATTTCCTGCTTTTTCTTTGATTGCTTTTTCCAAAAATGAAGTATTGGTAACCAAGTTATCATCACCAACTAACTGTAATTTTTTTCCAAGAGAACCTGTTTGTAATATCCATCCATCCCAATCACGTTCTCCCAAACCGTCTTCAATCGAGACGATTGGATAGTTTTCAGAAAGTTGGATTAACCAATCAACCATTTGAAGACTGGAGAATGTTTGCTTTTCAGCTTTCAGAACATACCTATCATCCGACATTAGTTCTGAGGCTGCAACATCCAGTCCCAAAACGATATCATTACCCGGATCATACCCTGCATTCATAATGGCTTGGATAATTAACTCGAGTGCTTCAGCATTGCCATTCTTTACTCGGGGAGCATATCCACCTTCATCACCAACAGTTGTTTCATAACCCTTTTCGCGGAGTACTTTTGCTAAATGATGAAACACTTCCGATCCCATACGCAGTGCATCGGCAAATGTTTTTGCGCCGATGGGAAGTATCATAAATTCCTGAATATCTGTTGCAAAGTTCGCATGCTGGCCGCCATTGATGATGTTCATCATTGGCAGGGGAAGTTTGATGGCATCACTATTTACTCCTGAGATTTTGTTGAGATATGCATAGAGAGGAAGCTTTTGGGAATGTGCTTCTGCTTTTGCAACTGCTAAGGAAACGGAAAGAATTGCATTTGCACCCAATTTGCTTTTGTTTTCAGTTCCATCGAGGTTGCACATCAGTTCATCAATATCTTTTTGCTCTCCAGCATTTTTACCAACTATCTCTTTGGCAATAGTAGTGTTTACATTCTCAACGGCTTTCAGAACTCCTTTGCCCAGATATTTCGTTTTATCCCCATCTCGCAGCTCGATTGCTTCATGAGAACCGGTTGATGCGCCTGATGGTACAGCAGCTCTTCCGAGTGTTCCATCTTCGAGCATTACATCACATTCGACAGTCGGATTGCCCCGAGAGTCGAGAATTTGTCTTGCATAAATCGATTTTATTTTCATTAGAAGTTTATTGTAATGCTTTTGCATTCTTTTGACAAGACTTTCAAAAACATGCGATAATGATGCGATTTATGAAAAATCATCCGATCGGCATTCTTGATTCTGGAATTGGTGGGTTAACGGTTCTTAAAGAAATTCAACAGGAACTTCCTGAAGAGTCAATTATCTATATAGGAGATTCACGAAACATTCCTTATGGAAAACGACAAAGAGAAGAGATTTATCACCTGGCGTGTAGAATGATTGATTTTCTTTTGCAGCAAAAGGTTAAAACAATTGTTATTGCCTGCAATACAATTACAGTTAGCTGCATTGCGCAACTGAGAGAAACATATCCCGATATTCCTCTTATAGGTACAGTACCTGTTATCAAAAAAGCTGTTGAACAGTCAAAAACGAAACGCATTGGTGTACTTTCCACAACCTTAACAGCAAAAAGCGTTTATCAGAACGAACTCATTGAAAAATTTGCTCAGGGTTACTTTGTGAGTAATCATGGAACCGATGAATTAGTTCCATTGATCGAAAAAGGTATTATCTCAGGAAGTAATATCGAAAAAGTTCTGCATAACTACGTTTTACTTTTTCAAAAAGAAAATATTGATGTCTTAGTATTAGGATGTACCCATTTCCCTTTTATACACAAACTATTAGAGAAGATGCTCGGAAAACATATAAAACTTCTTAACTCTGGTACTGCGATTGCGCATCAAGTGAGACGAATTTTGACACACAATGGTTTATTGGTTACACAGAGAAATTTACCCGATGCATTTTATACAACCGGAAATAAGACACATATGTCACAAATTGGAGAAAATTATATAGGTATAAAGATGTCAATTAAGATGGTTACTCTTTAATTCTTATGGCACAATATAGTACTATAAATATGTGGAATTATTTCTTCAGTTTACAATCATAGTCGTCCTCGCTACAGTTCTTTCTCTGGTTATGCGTTTTCTCAAACAACCACTTGTTGTTGGTTATATTCTTGCAGGGATAATAATCGGTCCACAATTTCTTCATTTAGTAAAGTCTACTGATTATATCGAACTTTTTTCCAAAATTGGCATTACAATTCTTTTGTTTATTGTGGGATTAAACCTTAGCCCAAAAATTATCAAAGAAGTTGGAAAGGTATCACTTCTTGGCGGGCTCGGACAAATTATTTTGACAGCGTTTTACGGTGCACTTATCTCAATGGCACTTGATATGAGTTTTATACATGCTTTGTATATTGGGATTTGTCTTTCTTTTAGTAGTACAATTATTATTCTTAAGCTCCTCTCTGACAAAGGGGATTTACCCAAACTCTATGGAAAAATAACGATTGGATTTCTGCTTGTTCAAGATTTGGTTGCGATCGGACTTTTACTTGTTGTTTCATCATTCACCGATGCACCACATGGTGATAGTATGCAAATGCTTTTTCTCCTTCTCGGCAAATTATTTATAATGGGAACAGTAATTTTTCTTATCAGCAAATATGTATTTCCTAAAACAATACAGTATCTTGCGCAGTCACAAGAACTGCTTTTTCTTTTTTCAATTACGTGGGGACTAGGTCTTGCAAGTGTCTTTTATCTTTTAGGATTTTCAGTCGAAGTAGGTGCATTGCTCGCCGGTATTTCTCTATCTGTTACACCCTTTGCAGATGGCATTGCATCACGGTTGAAACCCCTTCGTGATTTTTTTATCATACTGTTCTTCATTTTGCTTGGCAGTCAGATGATGCTCAATACAATTTCGCAAATCATTGTTCCAGCACTTATTCTGTCTCTTTTTGTTTTGGTGGGGAAGCCATTTATTGTTTTTATTTTGATGAATATGTTGGGTTACAAAACACGGCAGGGTTTTCAAGTTGGTGTTGCTTTAGCACAAGTGAGCGAATTTTCTTTAATTCTCGCAACGGTAGGTTTGACAGTAAGACATCTTGATCAAACAACAGTTTCATTAATAACGCTTACTGCTTTGATTTCGATAGCTGGTTCTAGCTATCTTATATCTTATTCAGAATTTTTGTATGTGCGTTTGGAAAAAATACTCAAACATTTAGAAATTAACAACAGCAATAAAAACATGCAATCATCAGAATCGCAACATCAACTAGTGCTTTTCGGTTTTGATAGAGTAGGGCATGACTTTGTCGAGACTTTCCAAAAGTTAGAGAAAGATTATCTTGTCGTTGACTATAATCCTGATATGATTGCAGATTTAGAAACAGCGCAGATGCCGTTTCGTTATGGGGATGTTGAAGATAGAGAATTTCTTCAAGAGTTACAACTGCAAAATATCAAACTCTGTGTCTCCACAATTCCAAACGTAAAAGTTAACGCATTGCTAATTAAATATATTCGAGCAATCAACAAAAAAGCAATTATAATCGTGAGAGCCCGAGAATTGGAAGATGCGAAACGTCTCTACGAACATGGGGCCACATATGTCCTGATGCCGCATTATTTAGGTGCGAAGTACGCGACTCATATGATTACAAGATTAGGATTGGATGAACGGCAGTTTCAAGAAGAACGAGAAAAGCATCTTATAGATATCAATAAAAGAAAAAACTAACCTTTACATTTTGATATGGAACATCATCAACCTGATGATCTTGCAAGTGATGTAGATGAGGCAGGAAAAAATTTCATCAGAGTTAATTTACTTCAGAACTTTATACTTTCCCCTAAAATTGCTATAATACACTGTAGGTTTAGATCAAAACCTGAAATGGTGGCTATAGCTCAGTGGTAGAGCGTCAGTTTGTGGTACTGAATGTCGCGGGTTCGATCCCCGTTAGCTACCCCAAGTTTTCTATCCTCAAGTTTGTATATCAAACTACTTCTCATACAAAATATGTGGGTTGATAGTTATTTATGTATAATATCAAGCAATGACAGAGCCAATCAGAGCAATACCACTGCAACCTTTTTTTGAAGGATATGAACCTGATGACTTTTACGGATCCAGTCCAAATTTGCATGTAGCTGTAAGTGCAGAAGTATTTCAACCTAACGTCCCAGTTAAACTTTACACTGAGAGAATAGATAAAGGAATAATGTATCAAATATTTCCACCAGAACGTCTCAATCGATATCCTTATCATGTGAACCCTTTAGCATTTACTTCAGGATTTGGTCTTTTAGGAAGAATTTCTGTAGGAAAGGCAGCGCTTAACAATGAGAAAGTGGATTCAGGAATAACGGATAAATTTACTGTTACATCTATTGATGTCTATTGCAGGCAGCTTGTGCCTGGACATCTTATCACTCCCGATGGTACTAGACTGCAGGAACGAACAGATAAAGAATATGAGGAAGAATTAGCAAGACGAGCAGAGCACAACATATAGCAACCGCAAAACAGAATGTCAGATTTGATAGGGGAAAAATTGGTTATTCGTTAGCTGTATAAATTTTTGTTTTGTCTCCTCAAAATTTTTATCCTGGTTGTTTGACAGTTTGTCTTTTGTCGTATTCCAGACAT
>JBBSGT010000054.1:0-7597 GCA_038253825.1 Candidatus Levyibacteriota bacterium | reverse complement strand
GCATTATCTTTTCAATAGCATTTCTTACCTGTGGATCACTGATAGTGGTAATGTCGATCTCGGGCAGTTTCATATTGGATATATTACGTTACTCCTTTTTGATTCTCTTGTCAAAATGCATGCCATATTGGCTGGATACTAAAAAATAAACAAAAAATCAACTAAGTAACTGGAGCAAAATTTAAAGAAAATGATTATTATGCGTCTTTAAGGCTAAATCCTGCGTCGACAGTTATGACTTGGCCTATTATTGAATCATTTTCCAGAACCATCCGGACAGCAAGTGCAATTTCAGGCCACTCAATTGGACGGTTGTGGCGATTAACAATGAATTTTTCTGTGACGAATTCTTCTGGTGCATTATCATAGGCTTTTGACCAGCAACGGCCGGGAGCTACAACGTTGACAAGTATTTTGGGTGCGAGCGGCTTCGCTATCGTTTTGGCGAAGTTATGAACAGCAGCTTTACTAGCATTGTAGGCAGATATTTTTGGATTTCCCATATATTCTAGACCCAGTACTGATCCGATGAAAAGGAGTTTGCCCCCACTTGGATTTTTATTTAGTTCTTGGATTGCAAATTTGGCGGTTGTGATAGCTACTAAGAGGTTGTCATTAAGTGATTTATTCCAGGCTTTTAAATCTAAATCATACAGGTTATCTGATGTTCCTGCTACTCCCGCGCCACTTGCGTTTGCTATGACGGCATCAATATGTCCAAAATCCTCTATAATTTTTTCAAAAACTTTTTTGCATGCGAGTTCATCAGAAAGCTCATCTATTTGATATGCTTTTACTTTCACTTGTTTCTTTTCTAAAATTTTTATAATTTCAGCTGCACCTTCTTTATCGTGTCGGTAAGTAAATGCAATAGAAGCTTTATGTTCGGATAATCCTTCAACGATCGCACGACCTATACCATGACCAGCTCCAGTAATAACTATAATTTTGTTTTTTAGTTTCATGCTATTGCGTATTCCTGTCGAGGATTGTCGGGGAAATTTTTTGTATCAAAGAGAACGAATGATGTTGGTTTTAACTGATAAAATCTGTGAGGATTTGTACCACTCAGAATATCACTCATCAGTTTTTTATCTTTGCCTAATTTTTTTTGATAATGATTAATGACGTTTCTTACCTGTTCATCAATAATTCGTTCTGCTGTTCCTTTCGCTGATAGACCGATGACATATGGTTCATCGGGTTTATCTTCATGCACTTTTATTGTCATAGCAACATGAGGATTCTTTTCGATATCAAGTGAATGGCGGCGAGTAGGGGTACTGATCCAATAAATATTCAGATTTTCATCAGCATAAAAATGAACATTACAGACCCAAGGTTTGTTATTTGATGAGGTTGCGAGTTGCATAACGCGAGCAGCTTTTAATGCCTCTTGAATTAGTGATTTGAGATCCGTCATATAGACACTATAGTACAAGGAGTAAGTTATTTCAACACGCTCTATCCCGAAATTGGTTTTTTGAAGTAAGACAAAATGAAATTGACAGATACACATACACATGCTAACATCCATCTATGTTAACCAAACGCACCAATATACTTTTTGAGGAGGATTTGTGGGAACAAATGGCTCGATTGGCAAAAATTCGTAAATCTTCAATCGGTGAACTCGTGAGAACCGCGGTAAGAGAGCAGTATGATTTACTCGATGACGTTTCTCAGATTAAGAAAGCCTGTGGTACAATTGAAGCCAATAGGAAAAAGGCGAAAGAAACTATCGACTACAAGTCTCTAATCAATTATGGAAGAAAAGCATAAGAAACGATATGTAGTAGATTCATCATTCGTGCTTTGTTATCTGCTTCCTGATGAATCGAATCCGTTAGTAGAAAACATATTCGTGGCCTACAGCGATGGATCAATCAATCTTCTCTCAGTGTCACTATTACCTTTTGAAGTGATAAATGGTATGTATGCAGCTACTCTCACAAAAAGAGTTGATCAAAAACGTGCTCGACTTTTGATTGACGGTTTTCTTCAGCTACCTATACAACTTGTAGACTGTAATATAGGGAGTGCTTATGATCTAGCAATGCACAATCAGTTAAGTGTCTACGATGCATCGTATCTCTCTTTGGCAGCGCAATACGATGTGCAATTACTAACGCTGGACAAACAGCTACAAAAGAGAGTGCAAACAAAAAAGACTAAACAGCATGAAACTTGATGCCAAAAAATTGCGACTAAGTGAACATGATCCGGAAGTCTTCAAACATATCAAAAGAAATCCGGTGTATATAATAGTAGACAATGTACTCGACACCTATAACATCGGATCGATATTTCGACTTGCTGATGCCGTCGCTGTCGAGAAAGTTTTTCTTTGTGGTGATACCGAAACGCCGCCAAATCACCGGATTAAAAAAGCATCGATCAATACAACAGAGTGGGTCCCATGGGAGTATAAGAAATCCGCACTTGATGCTATAGTATTACTCCGAAAAGAAGTTCCTGGCATCCAAATTGTCTCAATAGAATTAGACAAAAGAAGCACACCTTACGATGAAATTCCGTATACGTTTCCAGTAGCTTTAATAATTGGGCATGAGACAACAGGAGTTGCAGAAGACGCGATGGCAGCATCTGATTTTATCGCGGAAATGCCGATGTGGGGGATAAATGTCAGTCTGAATGTGATGGTGAGTTTGGGGGTTATGCTGTATAAGGTAATGGAAAACAGGAAATAAATTTTCATAATGAACAAACAACAAGCACTCGACAACGTTAATGAAGAAATTATCAACTGTAAAATTTGTCCAATTAATAAATCCGGCAATCCTGTCGTTGGTGAAGGCAATCCTGATGCAAAAGTTTTTTTTATTGGAGAAGCCCCTGGCAAACAAGAAGCAAAAGAAGGGAGACCGTTTATTGGTCGTTGTGGGAAATTGCTGCGAAATTTAATCGGCGAAATTGGTCTCAGAGAAGAAGATGTCTATATCAGCAGTCCTGTCAAATATTTACCAAACGGCAAAGATGGCAAACCCGGAGGCACGCCAACTTCCAAAGATATTGCCCATGGCAGAATTCATTTGATGAAGCAATTCGAAATTATCCAGCCAAAATTCGTTGTCCTGTTGGGTCGAGTTGCGGCAGAAGGGGTTTTGCAAAAAAAGATTTTTGTTTCCAAAGAGCATGGACAGGTTATTGAAAAAAAAGAGGGGACAAAATACTTTTTGACAGTTCATCCGGCCGCTGCATTGCGATTTTCGCAAGTATACAGACCACTGTTAGAAGAGGATTTTAAAAAGCTACAAAAGCTTATTAAAAGTTTTTAAAACGTCTACATGTGCTTTATCCCTTTCCTAATTAATACCCCACCTGCCAACACTACCGCAACATCTCCTACTGCTCGTAAGTCAGGGGGAAGGGGTAATCTTGCTTCATTTCTATAAATCACAGTTTCTTGATCATAAAGTTCAGATTTCTTTTTTAAGAGAGCAGTTTCAGACGGTGAACCATCAGGTAATTGTGACAACTGTTTGTTAATCGGAGCAATCTGTCCTGCAATCCGTGCTAATGAAGAAGTCACTTTCTGCGCTTCAGTATAAGTCATAGCGCCATCTGCAAACCCAAAAATCGCAGCATTAAGCCCTCCAAAGATTGAAAGAGCGGCTAATTTTGACATTGTTTCAGTACGCATAGGGGAAGTTTACCAAAAAACCTATAAGATTTCAATGATTTTTTATTTTTTTCCTTTTTCCTGCCTTGACATAAGGCTAGAATAGGTTATAATGTTTAAACAGTATGTGAAGTCTTTGCCAAGGAATATACGAGTATACCTCGCCTTCGGCGGGGTTTTTTTGTCTAAAATTGACAATTCACAAACAGTTCTTTAACAATTGACAGTAACACTTTTGAATGCTTCGTCTTACGCAGGCGGAGTGTTCGATGATCAAGATGTGGTAGGAATTTTTTGTTAAGTTATTCCATAAAAAGAAACTTAACTCCGGAAAACAGAATTCTGCAAATTAATATAGCAGTGATCATTTTCTTTTATTGAGAGTTTGATCCTGGCTCAGGATGAACGCTGGCGGCGTGCCTTAGGCATGCAAGTCGAACGGGAAAGTAGCAATACTTTCCAGTGGCAGACGGGTGAGTAACGCGTAGGAATCTACCTCTGGGTAAGGCATAGCCGGTCGAAAGGTCGGGTAATTCCTTATAGTTCCCGCAAGGGTAAAGGACTTAACGGTCCGCCGAGAGAGGAGCCTGCGTCCTATCAGCTAGTTGGTGAGGTAAAAGCTTACCAAGGCGATGACGGGTAGCTGGACTGAGAGGTCGATCAGCCACAACTGCACTGAGACACGGGCAGTACACCTACGGGTGGCAGCAACCAGGAATATTGCGCAATGGACGAAAGTCTGACGCAGCGACGCCGCGTGGAGGAAGACGGCCTTAGGGTTGTAAACTCCTTTTGCCAAGCCGTTCACAGCTTGGAGAATAAGCCCCTACTAACTACGTGCCAGAAGTCTCGGTAATACGTAGGGGGCAAGCGTTATCCGGATTTACTGGGCGTAAAGTGTGCGTAGGCGCCCCATTAAGTCGTGCTTTAAATACTAAGGCTTACCCTTAGAAGTGAGCACGATACTGTTGGGGTTGAGGATTGATAGGGCAGCTGGAACAGTACGTGTAGCAGTGAAATGCGTTGATATGTACTGGAACACCAAGGGCGAAGGCAGGCTGCTGGGTTTTTCCTGACGCTGAGGCACGAAAGCTAGGGTAGCGAAACAGATTAGATACCTGTGTAGTCCTAGCCGTAAACGATGTCCGCTAACTCTTCGTTTCACAGAGTTTATAAACAATGTCATTCCTGCGAAGGTCGTTGATGCCCCGAGGGGTGCAGGAATCTATCTTACATGGATCCCCGCATTCGCGAGGATGACAACTTATATACTGTGTGAAGCGAGGGGTTCAAGCTAACGCATTAAGCGGACCGCCTGGGGAGTACGACCGCAAGGTTAAAACTCAAAGGAATTGACGGGGACCCGCACAACTGGTGGAGCGTGTGGTTTAATTCGAGACAAAGCGAAACACCTTACCAGGGCTTGACATGCTACCGTTTTATACCTTTTGAAAGATTGGTAGATCCGTAAGGATGGTAGCACAGGTGATGCATGGCTGTCGTCAGCTCGTGTCGTGAGATGTTCCCTTAAGTGGGGAAACGAGCGCAACCCCCGTGAAATGTTACATATTCATTTCAGACGGTCCCGATCATATCGGGAAGGAAGGAGGGGAAGACGTCAAGTCAGCACGTCCCTTATGCCCTGGGTTACACACACCCTACAATGGCGAATAACAAAGAGCCGCAAGTACGCGAGTGCAAGCAAATCTCTAAAATTTCGCCTCAGTTCAGATTGGAGTCTGCAACCCGACTCCATGAAGGAGGAATCAGTAGTAATCGCGGATCAGCAGGCCGCGGTGAATACGTTCTCGGGTCTTGTACACACCGCCCGTCAAGGCAGCAAAGTTGGGAGCGGATGAATCATACCTATATGGCGTGAGAGTCCGAGCTTAGCGATGAAGCTTAAGTCGTAACAAGGTATCCCTAGCCGAAGCTGGGGATGGATCACCTCCTTTCTAATTTTTTTATTGTTAATTCAGTCTTTATTGAGTCTGGGTTCTTAGGTTTTCGTAAGAAGGCGACAGAATCGAAAGAGGAAAGGGGAAGACAGGAAACTTTATCAGACAGATAGTTTACTAGCTGGGTGATAAGGGGGAATGTAGCAAGACAACAGGTGAAGTGATTAGCGCCTGACGGAGCTCGCAACCCTGCGCAAGCAGGACTTTCAGATAAATTTGTTTACAAGCTTATTTGAGACACTTAGAGTGAAGTGAATTCTAATCTCGCCTTCCTACCACGTCTTGGTTATGTATTGTTAATTGTTGTATATATTTATACTTCTCGTGGGATAACTGGCGTGCTGGGGACAGGGCCATTTTTTGTTTGAAAGGTAACTGTATTGTCACGATTAATGATCAAGACTTTATTAACTAATGTAGGCGCCGCTTCTACTCTACTATTGTGTCCTTCAGAGATCGCCGTTGAGATATTTTTCTCATAGCCAGTTTTTGCAGTATTACATACGTCGAGGATAATGCGAAAATGACTGCCTAAATGTCGTCGGTAGTCATTTATCTTGGCAGTATCGTGCAGCTTTGTTCGGTTTTGCGATGCGGTGACAAATGCTGCAACATCTAGTGTCTCACCATTGACTCCAAGCTTTAATTGTTCACGATCTCCATGAGCGTCAATCACGAAATTCTCTAGCGTAGTTGTTTCATGAGGGTTACGACCATTTGCTCGTTCCCGATTTCCTACAGCGACAGCTATTTTACTAATCGCGGTTGCGTCGTTTGCTTCAAAAAAGAATAATCCCTCTTGTGAGAATGTTGAGAGATGATATATTCCAGCCTTTTCAAAGGCATTATTCCAATCTGATCGCGCAAAAACAATGACATTTTTTGCTATGCCATTACCTTGCTGCCATAGTGTTAACTGATTATGTAACTGTTGCGCATCATACCGTACAAAATTATAAATACCGAAAGTATTGATAATATCGTGCAATTCTTTAACTCCGTAAACTTCAGAATAAGTGCTGAGCGCGCCTATTTGTTGCGCAATCATGTCTGATTTTTTTTGCCGGGAATGTGATAACGCGTCAATGATTTGTTTTCTTGTTGGTAGATTTAGATTGTATAATTCTTCAAGAAAAGGATTATAGGAATTCCAGCTATCAAAAATTGCTTCGCCGAGTTCCGGATAAATGCTCAAACTTTGGAACCGTTCCTGTAGGGATGGACTGCTTTCATAGGACATTTTACCAGATTTGTCATCTTGCATATCTCCTATCTCATATTCTCTTCTGATTTGCCAATCACGACAAAACGTAGGAAGTTGTTCTTGGGTTATCTTGTTGGTAATAATTGCTTCAAAAAAGGAAGTTCGCTCGTCTTTATCCATCGTTTGTAGGCTCATCCTGTGCTTTCGTAATTCGATTTCTGCTCTCCCGTAGCGTGAGAGTTTATCATGGTCAACATTGTTAACATTTCTTGAGAAGCGGCGATATAAGTATTTTAAGTTTAGTGATGAATCTTCTTGCTTGACGAATGGCATAATCTCCATAAGTAATTCTGCAATAGCGACAGGATCTTCGCTTGTTGCTATTGCAACTTGCGCGTTGTTTGTCCCAAGTGATTCTGTTTTCGCAAACCCCTGAATAATTGCTTGTGCAAATGTCACGGGGTCGTCTTGCCGGGAGATATTATCTGCTGCAGCTTGGAATGCAGAAAGGTTCCCATGATTATGTTGATTGAGATATTCTTGGAGGATAAATAATCCCTTAACATGAGCTTCATTAACAGTCGGCATTAAGCACAAGCTACTCATAATTACCGCTTTTGTTATAAGCTGGTTTTGCGATTCTTCGTCGGGAGCCTGAATTCTAGGTGGAAGTGCATCACTCTGTAGTGGTAACGTGAAGTTTTGCCATCATCTCATAAGGGGTAAGGTATTGCAAGCATTTTCTGGGAGTGGAGTTTAGCTTGTATTCTAAGGCAGCAATATACTCATCAG
>JBBSGT010000053.1:0-7908 GCA_038253825.1 Candidatus Levyibacteriota bacterium | reverse complement strand
GCAATCCGGCAATACACACTCCGCATACCCAACCAGCCTGAAGCTGAAGTTTTCTCCCAGCTAACACCTCTCCAGGAACAGCTTATGGGGCTCTAGGCATCAATAGTTGTTTTGGGGTACCTAAACCGTGAAGTCAGGACTAACTGATATCCTTCTTGATCCATCAAAGGAATATTTTGCTTCAACTGGATTAAGACAAAAATCTCTTATAAAACTTCACTGTCTTGCAACTTTTCAACCAAGCGCACTAAAAGAAGGAGAAGGCAAACTATCCGATGAGCTTACTCTAGAGTTAAAGAAAAAACTTTTGAAAGTTTTTCAGTTAAAGTAATTATAAGCTAGAGGTATTTTCTCACGAGGCCGACGACTTTTCCTTGTATCTTAATCGTATTTGGATAAATTGGTTGCATGGTGGCGTTGGCGGGTTTGAGGACGACTTTGCCGCCTTCTTTGTAGAAACGCTTGAGTGTCGCCAAATTATCATCGACGAGCGCCACGACGATCTCTCCATTGTGGGCGTCATTTACTTTCTCGATAACGACATAATCCCCATCCATGATACCGTCTTCTATCATCGACTCACCTTTTACTTGCAAGACATACGCTGTTTTGGAACCGGACAGCATGGAGGCTGAAATTTGGAAGGTCGCATTTGGATCGGTATGAGGTTCGAGAGGTTTACCAGCCGCAATGTAGCCCATGAGTGGAAGTTCTACCGATGGCTGAATGCCCATGAAAGCTGCGATCACATTTTCATCTTTGATTTTGAGAACACGGGCATTGCCATCAACCTTTTGGACATAGCCTTTGTCGACAAGATTGCGTAGGATAACGTGAATGGTCGAGACACTTTTATGAGCCGTCGCATCAGCAATTTCACGAAGTGTGGGAGCATATGTGTGCTTGTTCTGAAACTGAACAAGAAACTCAAGTACTTGTCTTTCTTTTCTGTATAAAACTCCTGGCATATGCTGTAAATCCTTCCATAAAAAATATACGACATTTCGTATAAAATAGCAATAATTCTTTCTCATACAAAAGCTATCAAACTCGACTTTTTTTCTGATATAATCAATTTATGTTCACAGGAATCATAACGCATCTTGGAAAAGTTAAAAAAAAGACAGCTACCCAACTCGTAATCACAACCGATCCTGACCTGTTGAAATACATTACCATGGGCATGAGTATCTCAGTCAATGGAATTTGTCTCACCGCTACTACCTCTGATAAAAAAACATTCAGTATCGACTTTATGCCAGAAACCGCTGAGCGTACGAATATCCAACATCTCCAAGTCGGTGATGAAATGAATTTGGAACTGCCTGCAACAGCTACGACACTTCTTGCCGGACATATTGTTCAGGGACATGTTGATTCGGTCGGGAAAATAAAAAATATCGAGAAAAATGGAAATAGTCATATTTTTACCTTCAACATTCCAAGATCTTTGAGTAAATATCTCATCGAGAAAGGCTCTATCAGCGTCAATGGTATTTCTCTGACAGTTATTGAAGCAGAAGAAGATTACTTTACTGTCGGCATCATTCCTCATACGTGGGAACACACTATGCTACACAATGCCAAAGTCGGAGATTATGTCAATCTTGAAGTCGATGCCTTGGCAAAATATATAGAGAAGCTCATCAAAAATAGATAACTAAAGTATACAGGTTTGTCATTCCGAACTTGCGCCGCTTCCAAGAAGCTAGTCCTCTTGGAGGGTTTCGGAATCTCTTATATTTAAGATCCTGAAATAAATTCAGGATGACACTTTTTTAGTATGTTAAAAACTCAAACAAAAGCAAATTTTGATAAAACATTTATAAAGAGCCTAAAAATTGCCATCGTGCGGACGACCTATCATAGAGAAATGGTCGAAAATCTGGAAACATATGCAAAAGATATGCTAATTGAAGCAGGTTTGCGAGAAAAAAATATCCAAACCTTTATCGCTCCTGGCTCATGGGAAGTTCCACTTCTTGCCCAAGCTGTTGCAAAAAAGGGGAAATTTGATGCGATCATAGCATTTGGTGTCATTGTTAAAGGTGAAACGTACCACTTTGAAATGCTTGCTAATGAAGTTGGTCGCGCCTTAATGCAACTTTCGATTGACTACAGTTTGCCAATTGCTATGGAAATACTCGCAGTCTTTGATAAGAAGCATGCGCAAGAACGCGCAGGAAAGAACAATAAAAATAAAGGAATCGAAGCCGCAAATGCCGTCTTGCAAACACTTCAGGAACTCAAGAAAATTACTGCAAAATAAACTCGTCTCAAATCTCTAATCGCTAAGGTGTGCTACAATGCTTTTATGAATTTTCAGATTAAGAGCCAATTTCAACCGACTGGAGATCAACCAGGCGCGATTAAACAGTTAACGGAAAATCTCAACAACGATGCCAAACACCAAGTACTGCTTGGAGTCACGGGCAGCGGCAAGACTTTCACCATGGCAAATGTGATTCAGAATATTCAGAAGCCGACGTTGATTATTTCGCATAACAAAACTTTGGCCGGTCAGCTCTATCAGGAATTCCGAGATTTTTTCCCTGACAACGCTGTCTCCTATTTTGTGTCATATTATGATTATTATCAACCGGAGGCATATGTCCCAACGACAGACACGTATATCGAAAAAGAATCTGAAATCAACGAAGAAATAGATAGACTCCGTCTTGCTGCAACAACGAATTTGCTAACAAGAAAGGATGTTATCGTTGTCGCTTCTGTTTCTTGTATTTACAATCTTGGATCACCCGTGGAATATGGAAAATTTGTTTTGGAACTAAAAAAGGGAGTAAAAATCAGCCAAAAGGATATTTTGGTTCGATTAACTGATCTGCAATACACCCGCAATGATTATGAATTCAAACGGGGAGGTTTTCGAGTCAGAGGCAATAGCCTTGATCTTTTCCCAGCCTATATCGAACACGGCATCCGAATTGAAGTTGATGAATTTGTGACCAATATGTATGAGTTCGATCCCCTCACAGGTGATATTTTAAACCAACTGGATGCTACCGTGATCTATCCTGCCAAACACTTCATGACAGATCCGAAAAGCTATCACGATGCTTTTGAAGCTATTAACCATGACTTGGAAAAACAGGTAGCTATGTTCCGTTCGCAGAACAAACTTATCGAAGCCCAAAGAATTGCGCAGCGAACCCATTATGATATGGAAATGCTGAAAGAAGTTGGCTATGTGAACGGTATTGAAAATTATTCAGCATATTTTGAAAAAAGACCACCAGGATCACCACCATACTCACTGATCGATTATTTCCAAGCCGCATCTGATGATTGGCTTTTGCTTGTTGATGAATCACATATTACGCTCCCGCAAATCCGGGGTATGTACAATGGTGACCGTGCACGAAAACAAACACTGATTGATTATGGATTCAGATTGCCTTCAGCACTCGACAATCGTCCATTGAAGTTTGATGAATTCATGAGGAAGACCAATCAAATCGTGTATGTATCCGCAACTCCTGACGAGTATGAAGTTTCACTTGCACAAGAGACAGAGCATGGTATTGTAGAGCAGATGATCCGCCCCACAGGACTCGTCGATCCGGTTATAGAGGTCAAACAGAGCGAGGGACAAATTGACGATCTGCTCAAAGAAATCAGAGCACGAGTGGAAAGTAAACAAAGAATTCTCGTTACGACACTGACCAAGCGAATGTCCGAAGAACTCACAAGTTATCTGGAAGAACATGGCGTCAAAGTTGCCTATCTTCACTCCGATATCGAAACTCTGGACCGACAAGATATTTTGGATAATTTGCGACTCGGTGAAGTTGATGTTATCGTCGGAATTAACTTACTTCGTGAGGGGTTGGATCTTCCCGAAGTTTCGCTGGTCGCCATTCTGGACGCGGACAAAGAGGGGTTTTTAAGATCACGAACTTCACTCATTCAAACCATGGGAAGAGCTGCGCGAAATGTCGACGCGAAAGTGATTATGTACGCCGATCGCATCACAAAGTCCATGCAAGCAGCCATCGATGAAGGTGAACGTCGAAGGACAATCCAAATTGCTTACAACAAAAAACACGGCATCACACCTGCAACTATTATTAAAGCAGTCCGATCCAAACTCGTGCAACAACAAGAGGAAGAAGAAAAACCACAACTCGATGCCATCATGCAATTTAGCAAAAAAGACGTTTTACTGCCAGATGAAAGGGCAGACGCGCTCAAGCTTTTAAGAAAAGAAATGAAAGTTGCCGCTGAACGTTTGGATTTTGAAACAGCAATTGCTATAAGAGATCAGATAAAACGCGTGCAGAAGAAATAGTTAAACGAGTAGTTTTTCCAAAATAATTTCTTTTTCTGTAGCTACTGAAATGGTAACTGTTTCTTTATTCATAAACATTCTCTCTATGACCGGCGGTAATTATTTTTATAGTTTTCTCTTTTTTATCAATCTTGTAAATAATTCTATAGACGCCAATTCTATATGAAAAGCTTCCTGTTAGTTCGCGGCTCAGTGGTTTGCCAATAAATGGAAATTCTCTTATCTCAACCATGGCGTCATCAAGACTTGTTTCTCCATAAAGATCCTTGATTACTTTAAGCTCTTTTTTAGCTTCATTTTCGATTCGTAGTTTGTACATGCTCTTCATCAGAAAGCGCCCACTCTTTTTTTACATCTTCCCAGTCATATTCTCTTCCTGCAGCAAGATCGGCTTCTCCTTGCCTGATAGATTTCATCAGTTTTTTATCTGAGAGAATCTCTTCAGTCTCTTTCAGCGATTCATATTCATGATATTCTTCCATTGACAAAAGAACTGCAGATGGTTTACCGTCAACTGTTATAATAGTGCCGCCTGATTTCTTCTTTGCCTTCTCAAGCATTGCTTTGGTAATAGGTAATGTATATGTCATAGCACGATCTTACAAAAATACAAATACGAAGTCAAGTTACACCTTCTGAACGAGGATCATGTTGGTTGTTCCTGATTGACCGAAAGGCATGCCGGCTGAGATGACGTAATAATCTCCTTCAACAAGAGGCTCAACTGGATTATTTTTTGCTAATTCTTTCGCCTGCTGGAGCATGTCCTCAAAATCTCGTGTCTGTTCAATCTTTATGGGATGAACTCCCCAGGTAAAATTCAAACGTCGCATAATAGCAGCGTCAGGTGAAACCGCGAGGATCGACTGATTGTGTCGATGTCGAGCGATGCGTTTTGCAGTTGCCCCACTGTGTGTGAAAGCGATGATCAATTTCGCTCCTACCCGGTCAGCAATTTCACCGACAGAACTACTCGTTGCGATATTCATCGTATTTTTCTCTTCAAAAATAAATGGCTTCAGATGATCCTTCGATTCTTGAATCACTTTAACCATTGTACTGACAGTTTCAAGAGGATATTTTCCGGTGGCTGTCTCAGCAGAAAGCATCACAGCATCAGTATAGTCAAGAATTGCGTTGGCAAGGTCTGCCACTTCAGCACGCGTCGGGACAGGTTTGGTAATCATTGATTCCATCATTTGGGTGGCAGTGATAACGGGTTTTGTTTTGCGGACACAAAGGGCAATAAGTTCTTTTTGGATATAAGGAACTTGCGCAATGGGCACAGCCAAACCTAAATCACCTCGAGCAATCATCATACAATCAACTTCTCCCAAAATTGCTTCAGCATTCCGAACACCTTCAGCAGTTTCGATTTTTGCGACTAGCATAATTTTTGACCCTTCAGGAAGCCGCTTTTTCACTTCAATAACATCTTGTTCATTTTGGACAAAGGAAATCGCCATAGCATCAAGTCGATGTTCGACAGCCAATTTGATCCCTATTTCATCTCGCTCAGTGATTCCTGCGTTTGCTAAGAACATTCCCTCAGCCGAAAATCCTTTTTTCGGTTTAAGTTCACCGCCGATGAGAACAGTTGTTTCAAGACTGTTCTCAGTTTTTGCTGTGATGACGAGTTTAATCGTTCCTTCATCGATGTAAACTTCAGCACCCGGCTCCAAAATATTGATAATATCAGGCTGATTCAATCCGCATTTGTGTACATTTCCTATGCTTACACCTTTCTCAATAGTAAACTTCTTCCCTTTCTCCAGAATGACATTTGTTTCCATGTCACTAATTCGGATTTTGGGACCAGGAAGATCAAGCATGATCGTGAGCGGTCTATCGATCTTTTTCTCCACATTTCGGATCCAATGCGCAATTACGGGAACATCCTCAGGGGCTGCATGAGAGAAATTAATACGGAAAACATCCACACCTGTCTCTGCTAATTCTTTAATTACTTTTTCAGAATTAGTAGATGGGCCTAGTGTAGCAACAATTTTGACTGGTTTCGCTTTCATGAGATGTAAAAGATAAGTATACAGCTTGCTCATCTTTTTGACAAGTTTAATAACGGTTTTAAATGCTTATGTCTGTATGAATCCAGAGGATTTTCAAAATATCTCATGATAAATATCGATGTAAAAAGTGTAAGGCAAATGATGGCAATTACTTTTGCATTGGAATTGATATAAAAAATATGTACATTGTCAAAAATTTTTATGATAAGAAAATGCGTTATATAAATAGGATAAGAGAGTTGTCCGATCATCCTATCAAACCGATTTTTTTGTGTGAGAAGAAAAATAAATGGTATCGAAAAAACCAAGACAATAAAATAAAAAACATCACTAATCTGCAAAAATGGGAAAGAAAAGATAATCGGAATAAAATTATACAAAAGCAAATACAAAATAAAACAAATAAAAATTCCATATAGTATAAAGATAGGCACATTCATTTCCTGCAGATGTTTATAAATAAAACGATAACCGATTATTCCTAACAGAAAGAACAGGAGATCACTGAGAAGAAGTATGGTTAAAGTTGAAGCAAGAAAATGAAACGGGATAAAGACACCAAATACCACCAAAAGATACATCAAGCAAAAGACAAAGAAGACTTTATTAGATAACCTCACGATAAAGGGAGCAAGGAGGTAGAACAATAATTCAATCTGTAAAGTCCATGCTTGCTGGACAAATAAATATCCGGGATAAGCATTAATTGGGACAACATAATCAACTGCTAAAAGTAGCGTTATATTTCTCATAATAAAATTGACTAACGAACCAATAAACACCCATAATGGCATGGATGATGTGTTATGAAGATACAGTGTTATCGCGTTATCATCACTTCCGATATGAAAGAAATATTTTATAGAAGTAAGAAGAATGAAAAGACTAAGCATCAACCAATACAGCGGAAAAATTCGCAGAAATCTATTACTATAAAATAACAATTTTTCGCGCGCGGGATCATATTTCCCATCAAGAATCATCGCCATGTAGAAGCCTGAGATAACAAAGAAGGAAAGAACGGCAATCGTATTATTTGCAATGGTAAAGCCAAATAATAATCCCGCATGAAAAAGGAGAACGCTTAATGCTAATAATAATCGTACTGTTCCTATATCCTCTTATGATATATTTTTTACAAGCTCTATATCAAGCAGCTCGTTATTCTCACCCACCATCACCGAAACAGCATCAATCCGCATGAGATCGGGAAGTTTGGGGTGATTCATTTTGTAAAACTGAGTAGCTTTTATTAAAGCTCGTAATTTATAATACCCAATTGCTTCCAGCGGTGTCCCAAAATTATTTGAAGAACGTGTTTTTACCTCGACAAAGACAAGCGTCTTTTCTCTTCCCATAGGATCTGCATCAGAACCTGGTTCAATCGCAATAATATCAATCTCTCCTCCACGAATACGGAAATTCTGCTCAACTATAGCAACCGCAAAACAGAATGTCAGATTTGATAGGGGAAAAATTGGTTATTCGTTAGCTGTATAAATTTTTGTTTTGTCTCCTCAAAATTTTTATCCTGGTTGTTTGACAGTTTGTCTTTTGTCGTATTCCAGACAT
>JBBSGT010000052.1:0-7969 GCA_038253825.1 Candidatus Levyibacteriota bacterium | reverse complement strand
GAAAAGGAAAAAACATTTCAGATCAAGATTTGAAACAGATTAACATACAAGGAGATAATTTTCATCCTGAGTGGAATTACACTGTTACTCCTAGCAACACAGTGATTAGTTAATGGAGGTTATTTCAGATCGTCTACTAACGAATGAAGATTAATGATTAAAGAATACCTATTGCATCTTTAATCTTATATCGTTAATCTTTAATCTAATGATTTTACGGTCCCTTTCTCTCCAAAACTTTCGCAACTATGCTAAAGCTCATTTCACTTTTGATCCACAATTAACAGTTGTGGTCGGTCCCAACGCCAGTGGAAAAACAAATCTCGTTGAGGCAATTGGGATACTCTCAGTGGGGAAAAGTTTTCGCACTAGTAAGGAAAAGCAATTAATTGCTTTTGAAAAATTGGTTACGCATATCGAAGGAGAAATAGGGGATGAAGACGAAGCTGAAACAATTCATATCACCATCTCCGTGTCACCACAAGGAATGCTACAAAAGCGATATCTCATCAACGGGGTTTCAAAACGACGATCGAGTCTGGTGGGCTTGTTGCCGATAGTGCTTTTTACTCCGCTTGACTTGGACATTGTGTCGGGCCAGCCGGGAAGTAAGCGCCGCTTTCTGGATGAAATCCTTGAGCAAACAGACCAAGAATATGCGGATGCATTGATGACGTATCAAAAAGCGTTGCGACAACGGAATGCACTGCTTGAAGTGGTTCAGGCAACTGGCAGGCGAGATACCGATCGCTTTGCTTATTGGGACAACTTACTTATTACCAATGGGCAGTTCGTTACTGAAAAACGGGAAGAATTTATCAGATATATCAATCTTTTTGAAAAACATTTATTTCCTTTCACCCTGGTCTATGATAAAAGCCTGATGTCTGAGGAGCGACTTTTGCAATACAAGACGGCCGAAGTTGGATCAGGTATGACGCTTGTGGGTCCACAACGGGATGACATCATTATTCAGTCAATGCATCCGGTAAGCCGCGAGTTCGAAGATGTGAAATATTTTTGCTCAAGAGGTCAGCAACGGCTTGTTACACTTGAATTAAAAAATGCGCAGATTTCGTATCTCAAGGAGCAGCTTCATGTCCAACCACTGCTGGTTTTGGATGATATTTTCTCCGAGTTGGATAGCGCCCATATCAGTTATGTTCTCCAAATGACCCATGATTATCAGACGATTATTACGACAACACATAAAGAATTTTTAGCTGCTGATATGGGAAAAGTAAATGCTGTGATAGAATTGGAAAAAGATGGTTTAGATTAAAGAATGAAGATTAAGGAATAAAGAACTCTTTAATCGTTATTCATTAATCTTTAATCTTACGTAATATGCAATCTTTTGATCCACACGAGTTAAAAAAGTTGTCTCTTCCTCTAGGGAATTCCCACAAGGGGCAGAATGGCAAGCTCATGGTGATCGGCGGATCGACACTGTTTCATGCAGCTTCTCTCTGGGCATTGATGATTGCGTCTCGACTCCTTGATATGGTTTTCTACGCGTCTGTTAAAGAAAATAATGAGATAGTCCACGAATTAAAAAAAGAGTTCCGCAACGGCATTGTAGTGTCAAGAAATGATATGGAAAGTTATCTCATCGAAGCAGATGCCGTGTTGATTGGTCCGGGGATGATGAGGACGGAGAAAGTCAGAGTGGAGAATGGAGAATTGGGAGTGGAGAGTTTGGAAGAGATAAATGCATTGGAAGATGAAGGGTTACAATCATATTATTTAACCAAGTATCTGCTGGCAAAATATCCTGAGAAGAAGTGGGTGATTGATGCTGGTGCGCTGCAGATGATGGAGCCAGAGTGGCTTAAACAACTCAATGGCAATGTCGTTATTACTCCTCATGCGGCAGAGTTTGAGCGAGTATTTTCTGCTGTCATCCCGAACTTGTTTCGGGATCCCAAACAGAAAGATCAAGAGATGCTGAAACCCTCCAAGAGGACTAGCTTCTTGGAAGCGGCGCCAGTTCAGAATGACACAGTTGGGCAAATTGCCAAAGAATACAACTGCACGATTTTGTTAAAAGGTGAAAAAGATGTGATTTGTTCACCTGAGACATGTGTTGAGGTCAGTGGTGGAAATGCCGGCATGACCAAAGGAGGCACAGGGGATGTCCTGGCAGGATTGGTGGCAGCATTGGCATGCAAAAATGAAGTTTTTTTGGCTGCATGTGCCGGTTCGTACCTGAATAAACAAGCAGGGGAATCTCTCTACAAAAGAGTCGGCTATTACTTCAATTCCTCTGACCTGGCGGATGAAATACCCCGTGTCATGAATCAGTTGCTTTTGGAAAAAAAATAGGTTGCCTTTCTTCGGGAAATATGCAATAATTTCGAGATTAATGAATAAAGAATAATGAACCCTTTGCTCCTTAATCTTTCTTCTTTAATCTTTAATCAATACGTCTATGTATTCTCCAAAATACACGATCAACAATCAAATCCTTAAAAATATCGGCATCATAGAAGCTTGTCGAGAAGTGATATCGCATGCGCCGCTCTTGCCTTACTACGAAAAAGAATTTCAGAAAGATGCTATGGTGCGAAGTGTACATCACGGGACGCATATTGAAGGAAACGAGCTCAATCTCGATCAAGCCGAAAAAGTCATTGCCGGGCAAGAGGTGGTGGCTCGTGAACGTGATATTCAGGAAGTTATCAATTACCGTCGGGTAATGGAATATCTGGGGCAACTGAAAGGGAACACGGTCAACATTGATGAGAATTTTATTCTCAAATTGCACACGATGACTGTGCAGCGAATTCTTCCTCCTGAGAAAGTCGGAATGTTTCGCACAACCCAAGTCGTTGTCCGAAATAGTCTCACCGGTGAGATAACTTTCAAACCTCCTGTCGCGATGGCTGTTCCTGTCCAAGTAAAAGCGCTCTTGGACTTTATCAAAGAGACGAGTCCCAACGACTTGCATCCTGTGCTCAAAAGTGGGATCGTGCATTATGAATTAGTTCGTATCCATCCCTTTGTCGATGGGAATGGTCGGGTTTCACGTGCGCTCTCAACATTTATTCTTTTTCAAGAAGATTATGACATTCGTAAGTTCTTTTCTCTCGAGGAATATTTTGATAAGGATGCAGCTGAATATTATCGCGCGCTACAAAGTGTGGAGAAAGAATATGGAGATCTCACTCAATGGCTGGTCTATTTTACGCATGGATTGGCGATTGAACTTTCCAAAATCAAAGATAAGATCGCTAAGATATCAGTTGATGTGAAGCTCAAAGAGAAGCAAGGCGGCAGTCCGATTCTGCTTTCCGATCGCCAGCTCAAGATCATCGAATACATCCAGAAGACAGGATTTTTGCAGAACAACGGTTTCAAACAACTCTTCCCGATGGTGTCTGAAGATACTGTTTTAAATGAATTAAAATATCTCATCAAACATGGTTTGATCAAGAAATCGGGGAGTACGAAAGGAGCGAAGTATATCAGGGCCTAACTACATACATGAATGATTTTGTTAAAAAAATATGGGGGATATTAGCTGACATATCTGGAGTAGTAGGAACATTTAACTTGGTATTTCAATATGTAATCCCTTATATTCGTACGAATTTTAAGCTTAAAGTATTTAGTGGAGCTTTAATTATCCTAGTCATTGTATTTGCAATAGGTGTACTGATAAGATTTTTATTTGTTTGGAGAACTAAAATCCGATCCGAAATTAGAGAGCAAGCTATCAAAAGAGATATAAAGAATTATGAACAAAAGGGAAAGGAAGTTCCACTAAAAGAAAAGCTGCCAAATAATAGTTTGTTAGATAGATGGTACACGGAAGGTGAAGAGCAGGCAAAAAAGTGGGCTGATGACGCCAGATTAACATCTTTGGCTTTCTTTATTGATATACTAAATGAAGAAACTAAACCAAGATTACAATGTTTTTTCATATCAGATTGGAAAAGAGAAGCGATGATTTTTTATATAGGCGCTTCATCGTCGATATCATATGATGAAGGGATATATAGTACTTTTAAGGGGAGTACGGTCCTTAAATTTTTTGAAATATTTCCAAATTGGCAAGAGGCCGTCTTAAAAGCGTATAATTTGTTATCTTCTAAAATAGATCAAAAGTTTAAAATTCAGATAACTTTCTATGGTACGCCACCAAAAAATGAATTGTTTATAATTTTTACCTATGCTGTTGGTAAACTTGCAAAGGAAGAAAATTTTCGTTTAGCCGATAATGTTTTAGAATATAAGAAAACAAACCAAAAAATAACTTTATAAAAGTTTTTAGATTATGACGTTTTCAGAACTGACAACCTATTTCGAAAAGTGTGAAGAGACATCATCTCGTCTGGCTCTCATTGATATCATCGCCGAGCTTTTCAAGAAAACAGACAAGACAACGATTGATAAAGTCATGTATTTGGCGCAGGGAAGAGTGGCGCCCTTCTATAAGCCTGTAGAAATCGGCATGGCAGACAAAATGGTGGCGCAAAGTATCGGTGAAGCGTTTGGTCTCACCAAAGAAGAAGTCCTCGCTGATTATGCAAAAAAAGGAGATTTGGGACTCGTGACCTATGAACTTTCAGAGAAGAAACGTCGCAAAGGAAAGAAAGAAGAGTTGTCAGTAGGGACGGTTTTTGACGAACTGGTAAAGATTGCCGGGACGAGCGGAGTAGGGAGTGTCGAGAAAAAAATTACCGCACTCAAAGAGCTGCTCGAACACATGGATGCGGTATCTGCCAAACATCTCGTTAGAATTCCTCTCGGCAAGACCAGACTCGGTATCGGCGACCCGACTATTTTGGATGGTTTAGCGATGGCTATCCTGGGAGATAGAAGTCAGCGCAAGTTACTTGAAAGAGCCTATAACGAGACTTCAGATCTCGGGTTAATTGGGAAAACGTTGCTTGAAGAAGGACTCGAGGCAGTGCAAAAATTAACAGTAACAGTTGGCCGACCAATCCGCTCAGAACTATGTGAACGACTACCAAATCCGGAAAAAGTTTTTGCCAAAATGGATGTGGATGGGCAAGGAATCCACACGACATACAAATATGACGGCTTCCGGGTGCAGATCCACAAGAACGGGGACAAAGTCGAAATGTTTTCCCGCAATCTTGAGGATATGACCCATATGTTTCCTGAGTTGATTGAGGGAACGTTGAGACAAGTAAAGGCCAAAACAGCCATTCTCGACAGTGAAGCATTGGCATATCAACCTGAATCAGAGGAATTCCTGCCGTTTCAAGAGACGACCAAAAGGCGCCGCAAACACAATATTGAAGAAATGGCACAGAGCTTGCCACTCAAAGCATTTGTCTTTGATATCTTATATGCCGATGGGAAATCACTCATTGATTCTCCGTTGACGCAGCGTATGGAAATTATGCAGAAGATTATTGATGGCAAAGACATATTGATTCCTACACCAGGTGAGATTTTGCATGAGTCAAAGAAATTACAGTTCACACTTGATGACGCTATCTCAAAAGGTCTGGAAGGCGTTGTCGTGAAGCGGCCTGATTCACTCTATGAAGCAGGTGGGAGAAATTTTAATTGGGTCAAGCTCAAGCGTCATTCTTCGGGTGAACTTCATGACACCATTGATTGTGTGATTATCGGGTACATTTTTGGTAAAGGGAAGCGGACTGCTTTTGGTGCTGGTGCACTTCTAGTGGGGCTTTATGATAAAAAGAACGATCAATTTGTCAGTGTGACCCGCATCGGTACAGGTCTCACAGACGATGAATGGCGAAGTATCAAAGAAAAAACTAAAGGCTTAGAACTTGATCGCAAGCCTGCCCGTGTGGATTCATTGATCACACCAAGCGTCTGGGTGAAGCCTGAAATTGTCATTGAAGTGCTGGCAGACGAGATAACCAGAAGTCCCTTGCATACAGCAGGAGCAACCGTTAGCGCAGAAGGAGTAAAAGAGCCAGGCTATGCGTTACGGTTTCCGCGTTTAGTTAGTTTCAGGGACAAAGACAAAAAAGCCGAAGACGCAACGACGGTTGATGAATTGATTGGGATGTATAAGGATCAGGGGAAGAAGTAATATGGAAATTTCATTTCGCGAATATAAAGATACGGACAAACAACTCCTTTTAAACCTTCAAAAGGAGTTTGGTGATTTCATTAAACCACTTGATCCAATGCATCGGGTCCAACAACTTCCTGGATTTCATGAGCGGTTGGTTGATGAAATGCTTGAGCAGGTTTCCAAGTATCGAGGCAAAATCTGGTTTGCTCTTGATAAAGAGAAGGTTATCGGATGCATCGTTGGTGTCATCTGGGAACAGTCAGCGCTGAATCGATTGGAGATTGGTGAGCATGTTCTGGGTGATGTGAGATTTTTATATCTGAGGCAGTCATATCGGGGGCAGGGAATTGGCACTCAACTCCTCAAGCTAATGCAAGCATATTTCAAAGACCAGGGCTGTGACAGTATGTGGGTTACCGTCTTTGCTCCAAATGAGAATGCACAGAAGACTTATGAAAAATTTGGCTTTGTGGATCGAGAAATCGGGATGTTGAAGAATATTTAAAGTGACTTTGTTAAGTTTTTTTCTAGTTTTATAAAAATTTGAAACTTAGAAATTTACTCTAATGCCGCGGAAAGCTTATTTAAGGATGATTTGAAAGTCAGTAATTTTTGAATAAGCAGTTGTTTTTTTTGAGAATATACCATTGTTTCTTTGTCAATTTGGGTATTCTTTTTTAAAACTAAGAAAACTTCATTGACTGAATTCCCACTGCGAGAAAGAGCTTTGCTCTGTTTCTCTTTGATTACTATAAAGCCAGTAAGGTTAGCCATTTCAATTAATTCATTGAGTTTTTTACTTCCATTAAAATGATGAGCGAGGTAACTCGAATTGTCTCTTTCGACAAAAAATGTTCCAAAACGATAGCCTTGCGCAAGTCCCTTACGATATCTCTCTTTATAGAGTTTGGTTCTTGGGTTTAATAAAAAATCTTGTAGTATAATAATCCCATTCAGTTTCAATATACGATTCATTGTCTCAAAAGTATTCAACTGTATGGCAAGTTCTTTTATAGGATTTTTATGAGCTAAAGTAGTAAATAGTGCAATTGCCACAACGCCATCAGCAGAGTTTGTACTAATAGTTTGTAATAGCTCAACATCATCTATTTGGAATGCAACATTTTTTAGACGTTCTTTTGCTACACATTGCTTGGCGTAATGGATACTATTTTGGGATATATCAATTCCAATAACATGAGTAAAATAATGAGCGAGAAGTAAAGTATTTTTCCCAAATCCGCAGCCTAAGTCTACAACAGTTTTGGCCTCTGAAAGATATTTTTTTATTGTATCCTCAGAAAGAACCAAACTAGAAGGGATATCAGTTTTTTTAAATAAATCCCATGTAGAGGATTTTGCCATAAATGTAATTATAAACTATCTACGAATTTATAGGAATTTAAGACGAACCCGCCATAGATTTACTAACCACTTTTACTACTTTGGGAGTTTGCGGCCGTTGCGCACTATTAGTGATACGTAGTCCATTATCAAAATCTTTAAGGAGAGTCCACGCAGCAAATCCTTTAAGTGGTGATCCATCTGCACAACCTGATTCATTGATGAGTGTCTGGTTACCATCTGGTGATTGAACTGATGCAAGGCTATTGATAGCAAGGAATCTCAGAATATCTTGGAGGTCAAGTGTTTGTGTTCCAAGGATATGGTACGATTGAGTGGATTCCAAAAGGAGTAACTTACCTTCATAGTCTAAATCATCAATCGTGCGTTGCGCAAAGGACGTGAGTATGTCCAAGTTTTCAGAAGTTTTTGGCAAGTCTGCATCCATCATGGGTAGATATAGCAACCGCAAAACAGAATGTCAGATTTGATAGGGGAAAAATTGGTTATTCGTTAGCTGTATAAATTTTTGTTTTGTCTCCTCAAAATTTTTATCCTGGTTGTTTGACAGTTTGTCTTTTGTCGTATTCCAGACAT
>JBBSGT010000051.1:0-8385 GCA_038253825.1 Candidatus Levyibacteriota bacterium | reverse complement strand
CTCTCAATGATAGACCTTGGCCTTTGAGCGCATACAGCCGCTCTCGCTCTTCTAAATTTATATGTTTGTAGCTCATTGCATCACCCCCTCTCCTGCTCCATTTTACCTTGGAGTGATGCACTTCGTTTTAGAACTCAAGAACAATGAGTGAAGTTTTTTCCTTTAAGGATTTAATGTAATAAATAAAGTTAATTGAATATATCAATTTAATCATTGATGGAAGGCTGAGAGTTGATCATTACTTGTTACGATTCAAGGCTAAGATTTGCAAAAACTTCTTCAAGTTTATTTTGAGGAAAAAGATGATGAGGATAAATTTCAATAAACTTAAGTTTATATTGTTTAGCAAGTGCCAGCTTCTCTTTTACCAATTCATCGTATCGTTTGTGTTGGCCTTGTAACCCAAAGAATTCTATCCAATAGTTAGCAATCACAAAATCAGCGGTTAATTTCGCATTACCCGGATATGGAACATTTCGAATGTGAGTCAGTTCTTTTCTTGCAAGCCAATCGTCTATAATTTTTTCTGAAAGGGAATCACATATATGTCCATCTTTGGCTTTATATTCATTTGCAAACATGACTGGGTTAGGAATAAATCCCGCAGCGATGATTGCCCTATTCCAACTCCCAAACCGTTTTCGAGCAGCATTAGTATGATTAAACTCTCTTTTAAAGGGAATACGAGAATTATTGAAATAATAAAGTTTGATATCTTGGATAATTGCTTCTTTTGAAATTGATTCACCTTTGAATTTACAGATGTCGGAGCAGTATTTTTTTCTTTTAATAAATTGCATACAACATATAGGGCAGGTCTTTTTGAGAGCAGGGATCTTAGGAAATTTTGTATTATTTACCGTTGTTGAGCATGAACGTGAGCAGTAGTTATGTGTCTTAATTTCTTTTATACGCTTTTCAAAACTTTTCTTACACACCAGGTTTTCGCAGATAACTCTTTTTCTTATCATACGACTTCTCGCAAGACATTTAAGAGAGCAGAACGATTTATAATTATTTTTTTTATTTTCAATTATTTGTCTAGAGAATCTGATAAAAGAGGCGTCACAATAGGGACACAAAACCAGTACGATAGACATTAGTCTATTCTATATAGAGACTATTTTGATAGCAAGTAGTATTTACTTTTTTCTGTCGGGGTGTCCGGAAATTGCACCGGAGCCTCACGGCCCCCAGCCGCGAATTCTACTTTTAAACTACACCCCGTGGTGTGTTTCCCTATTATATATTATTCTTGTCGCAATTTTAAGGAGTTCTTATAGGAGGATCTTTGGGCAGAAGCTATTAGATAATTGTCTAACATTAGCAGAGATATCGACAATAATTGTTTATAAAAATTAAACGAAATTGCCTCTTGTTTTTTTTTGTGAGAATGCTATTATTGTTCTAAAGCTATGCCCAGATCATCCGCAAATTCACAAAAATCAGTAGCAGTAGAACAACAAAGTGACGCCGCAAAAAAGTTGGAATCTATCAAAATGGCAATGGATCAAATCGAGAAACAATATGGTCGTGGATCGATCATGCGTTTCGGCGATGCAGCTCAGAAGTTTGATATCTCCGTAGTCTCAACTGGTTGTCTCCCACTTGACATAGCGCTTGGTGCTGGAGGATTACCGCGGGGAAGAATTATTGAAATCTATGGTCCTGAAGCCTCTGGTAAAACCACTGTTTGTCTCTCAACAATTGCTCAAGCCCAAAAGCACGGTGGTATAGCTGCTTTCATCGATGCCGAACATGCGCTTGATCCGCTGTGGGCAGAACGACTTGGTGTAAAATTAGATGAACTTTTGATCTCGCAACCTGACACAGGTGAGCAAGCACTTGAGATTACTGAGAGTTTGGTTCGCTCAGGTGGTATTGATGTTTTGGTTATCGATTCTGTTGCAGCATTGGTCCCCCGAGCTGAAATTGAAGGTGAGATGGGGGATTCTGTGATGGGACTGCAAGCGCGACTTATGTCACAAGCACTGCGTAAGTTGACAGCTGTTATTTCCAAATCAAAAACTGTTGTCATCTTTACTAATCAGCTCCGTCAAAAGATCGGTGTCATGTTTGGTAACCCTGAGACAACGACAGGAGGTTTGGCTCTCAAATTCTACGCGTCAGTGCGTATGGATATCCGTAAGATTGAAACACTCAAAGACGGTGATAAAGCAGTTGGTTCTCGTCATCGGGTCAAGATTGTGAAGAATAAAATTGCCGCACCGTTTCGTATTGCTGAGTTTGATGTCACGGGAAGCGGGATTTCGCGCGAAGGTGGTATTCTCGATGTCGCGGTTGAGATGGGTGTTATCAGTAAGTCAGGTGCATTCTACCGCTACAATGAAGAAATGCTTGGTCAAGGCAAAGTTGCAGCCATGGAATCCCTAAAAGAAAACAAAGACATGCAAAAGGAGATTGTGAATAGAATTATGGCAGAAAATAAAGACGGCCGTGCACCACTCGTCGTTGGTGGTGAAGAAAATGAAGACGAAGAGACAAACTCCGCAATATAGTTTCCTCCTAAGCCCAAACGAAGTATACTAAATGCATGGATCTTACTGAAAAAATTTCCGAATATCTTAAGAACTGTTATCGTTATCTTACTATCCGCAACCGCTCAGAAAAAGAAATACGTGATTATTTAGCTAAGAAAAAAGCAGAGCCTGAGATTATTGAAACTATTGTGCTGCGACTGAAAAAACAAAAGTTCCTCAATGATGAGACGTTTGCACGCTCCTGGGTTCTCCAACGTGCCCGGTTGCGCCCGCGAGGCAAGCGTTTATTACAAATAGAACTGAGACAAAAGGGAATTGCAGATGATCTTATTGAGCAAGTTCTCAATGAGGCGCACGAAGAGATTTCTGATGAACTTACTCAGGCGAAAAGTCTGATAGAAAGACGTGTCCAACGCTTACATGATCAACCCAGACAAGAAATTTATAACAAAGTTGGCGCATTTCTTGCACGGCGTGGGTATGGTTGGGAAGTCATCAAAAAAGCGATTGATGAGGTACTGAATGAAACGATATAATGGATTTGTTCTATGATTGATTACAAACTTTCAGCAACCGCAAAACGTCTCAAACGTGGCATCTATAAGCACTATAAAGGACAGAGGGTTATTGTGTATGGTGTGGCAAATCAGAGTGAAACACTTGAGGAAGTTGTTGTTTATCGACATGAAACAGATGATCCAAACCATTTTTGGGTTCGGCCTCTTTCTATGTTTTTAGAAACGGTAACTGTTCATAACCAAACTATCTCTCGTTTTACGTTTCTCGCGGAGAATGATAAAGAGATTGTCTAGCACTATTTGATTCCAGCTCTTGCGAGGGACTAGGAGAATGCAAGCACATCAGAGCCGATAGCCTGCAAGTGAATGAGAGTTTAACGTAGAATACTTGCATAAAACGTGGTAACTGCGTATAATATATTTGTCGCAGATGAGATATTGAGTCCTCGAGCTAATCGAGATAAAGGAATTTATGAAGAGCGTCACAGGCAAAATCATACGCAACGCATAACCAGCTTCTTTAAGCTCGCCTCTCTCTGCAAAAAATACTATGGCAACTACAAACGAACAAAACTTAATTGAATTAGAAAAAAAGCTTATCGAGCGTCAGGACAAGATCGAAGAAAAACGGGAAGAACTTGAAAAAGATAAAGCGGAGATTGAAAAGCAACGACAAAACTATATTAAAAAGTTGGAATCAGTTTCCAATCTCACCTCCGAAGATGCAAAAAAGCAACTTCTTGCTGAGACAGAAAAAGACGCAGCAGCCATGATGGCCAAAATCATTCGCGAACGCGAAGATGAAGCTAGAGCCACTGCGGATGCAAAGGCACAGGAAGTCGTCTTGGATAGCCTCAAACATGGTGCCTTGCAGGTTGTCCCTGAGTACACTGTTTCGATTGTGAAAGTTCCTGATGAGGAAATGAAAGGTCGTATCATCGGTAAAGAAGGACGAAATATCCGTGCTTTTGAACAAGCAACTGGCGTTGATGTTGATCTTGATGAAGAAGGTATTATTCGCCTCTCGTCATTTGATCAAGTTCGCCGGGAAGTTGCGCGGCGCTCACTTGAAAAGTTACTCAAAGATACCCGGGTCCAACCATTCCGTATCGAAGAAGTTGTCACTCAAACTCGTGAAGAACTTGAGAAGATTATGTTCCAAGAAGGGGAAAAGTTAGCCAATGAAGTTAACGTATACAGTCTGCCTGCAGATTTGTATCCACTTTTGGGCCGCATGAAGTTTCGTACGTCATACGGACAGAATTTGCTCGTTCATACGTTGGAAGAAACCAAAATCGGTATTCATATTGCTCATGAGATCGGTGCCAATGTCGATATTGTTCGCATCGGTTGTTTATTCCATGATATCGGAAAAATTCTTGTGGGAGACGGCAGTCACGTCAAATTAGGTGCAGAACTTCTCAAGCGCTACAACTTCCCAGAGCCGATCATCAATGCCGTGGCAGAACATCACGAAGACAAACCATTCTCAAGTGTCGAATCAGTCATTGTACACATCGCAGATGCTATATCAGCTGCTCGACCAGGTGCTCGATATGAAGATCTAGAGAAGTATGGTCAGCGTTTGACAGAAATGGAACAGATCGCCAAAAATTATGAGGGTGTTGAAGATGCATATGCCTTTGAAGCAGGACGTGAACTCCGTGTTATTATTAATCCTGGGAAATTAGATGATGCACAGACAGTAATACTCTCCCGCAAAATTCAAGAAGAAGTCAGTAAATCATTGGCAGTGCCTGGCGAAGTGAAAGTGACTGCAATCCGAGAATTCCGCGCTGTCTACCCTGAATCCACTATTGTCTAAAGCTTTCGTGAGTTTATTATATAAATAATTTTTCGTCCCAAAGCTATCCCATATCGTTGTAGCTACGCTGAATAACTCTTATCTTATAAGAATGTTCCTTCGAGCTGTGATTTCACTATGGATGCTAGTTCCTTCGGATGTACCTCAGCTAAATGTCCTTCACCGGGTTTAATAACTTGATTAACGCGAGCTCGAGAAATCCCATCAAATTCTGCTTTTAACTTCGAAATAACGGTATTGAGCTTCTTTAATGGACTGATGCTATCTTCTGAACCACTAACAAATAATATTCGCAAACCAGGATGTTCAATAAGTGCTTTACGCGCTCTCTCATAGACAGTATCCTTGGTCATCATTCGTGCATAGCGAGCCCAAGGATCTTTTCGCATTAATTCAGCCACCAAATTTGGTTCATCAGGATGCTCTGCATGCGTCGCTTCCCACATCTCAGGATCTGCGGGTGAGCTATGATGGACATCAAGTTGTGTAAACGCAAGTCCTTCTCTAGCACCGATAATCGGTAATGGTGTGTGCCCTACGCCAGGTGTACCAATTATTATTGCATTTTCTACTGTAATGCCAAATTCATTCGCACGATCTGCAAGTGCAAGAGATGCATATCCTCCTTGAGAAATACCAAAGACATTGATTTTTGTAATGCCCATATCTTGCAAAATTCGTAGTTGTGCATCTGCAACAGCAAAGTAACCTGTTTGTTTACTGGTATCTTTTTGTTCTTCAGTCATATGATCGGATGCTCCCATACCAGGATAATCAAATGAAATTAATGCTCGATTTGGCATTCTTTTTGCTAGCTCAAGGAGCCGTTGCTGCGATTCATCCTTCTCCCCAATTACGTTCAAATAGAGACCACTGTAGACACTGACTGCATTGTTTGGGTGTTTTGTGAGCGCTTCTCGATTTAAGAAAACACTATTTAAACCTTGACCTGTTTCTGGATCATGGCGAATTTGTTGCTGCGCAATTTCGGCACGTAATCGCTGTGGAATTCCCGGTTCAGGGGAAGGAAGCAGTACCTGCGTTTTTCCCAAAGCTTCTTCAAGACTCAGGTTTTGTATAGAAGCTACACCACTTTCGTTTGTGCTTAGGGGAAAGAAATCAGGATTGGGAGTATCAAAACTTTGACCTGTAAGGTCTTGCGGAATTGGGCGAACGACACTATTATTAAACCGCCAAAAAGCATCCTTAGCGCCGTTTAATGTGTGTATCTCTGGCTTTTCCTTTGGTTGGCCTTGTTTTGCACCAATTACACGTGCCTCTTCATGAGCTTTTCTTCGGGATTCATCGCCTATAGGGCTATATTCGGACATAGACAAATAGTATCTTAGTATACAACTTTCATACAATTTACTATACCTGCAAGTCAATAGAGGGCAATCTAGGAGAGATGCTACGTTTTATACATGTACAACCTCTTGCAAGTGGTATTTAATCTGATCATTAGTCCTCTTGACAACCTATCCTTTTCCTTGTATTGTTAATCTAATCGCATGATTTGTCTAGCTTATTTTACACGTGAGGAGGTGAGTCTCTTTGACTAAAAAAGATCTCATTGAAGTTGTTGCAAAAAAGGCAAACCTTACCAACAAAGCTGCTCGTGACTCTGTCCAAACAACCCTGAACACAATCCGCGATTCTCTCAAACGTGGGGAAAAAGTCGTATTGACAGGATTTGGCACCTTTAGTGTCCGAAGCCGCCAACAGCGTGTCGGACGTAATCCTAAGACTGGCGCAGCAATTACCTTGTCTGCCCGCAAAGCTCCCGGATTTACTGCAGGAAAAACTTTGAAAAAAGCTATACGCTAATTGGAAAAGGCAGTCTGAAAGGACAAAAGAAGTTTCTCATGTTGTGGGAAGCTTTTTTTGTTTTTGAGGATCAACAGTTATCAAGCAAAATCCTCGGATGAAACGAAAACTATTGAATTTGTATAGTAACACAACCGACGCCACGATTATCATCTCCATCGTGGATTACGAATTCTCCTTGATATGTGCCAGCTGCCAAACCTAACGACGCAACATTCCATAGATACTCAGATTGAAAGTCATCTTCTCTTGGTGTAATACCAGGAGGAATAGGCTCAATTGCAGGACCTTGTGATGCATTTTTGCTGCCTCCTGATCCAAAGCTGCCTCTGCTAAAACCTGTAGGATTGGTATTAAATTTGCCTTTGATAAAATCAGGAAAATGAGGGGTACCCCCTGACTCAACGGTACCTGGAGCGATATAGAGTGCCGGTGAATAGAGGAAGTTATCATCAGCTTTTGCTGTGGTATCACCTGGCGTCGTTACTTTGCCGGTCGTAGGTTCTACAACTGCACCCGGTGCGACAAAAGGTGGATTTTCATCACTAACCCATACTTTCACTTGTCCACTTGCACTTACTGATTGTCCTGATGCAGGGGCATAACCGACAAGAATTGTTGGTTCAGTATTAACACCGCCTTGTTTGCAGATAGTGCCAGTGCTAGTCGGGGGAGGCGTGGGCGCAATCGTTACATAGCCAAACGTTTGCAATTGAAGATTGGTCTGGGTTCCCCCTGGAGTCGGTGAAACTACTTTTACGGCAACACCATTAGTTGGTCCAGCGGGTGGATTAAGCCCATTTACAGCCGCTGCTCCAAAACCAATCATGCCTGCCATGATCCCAATGACAAAGAGATTTCCTGCGCCACCACGAGCTAACTTTATGGTACTCAGTAGAGTGCGTTTTTTCTTTTTAGGCATATACTATTATATTAGGGTTATTCCTCACTATTTGTCAACGTCGAAAATAGTAGTATTGACAAGCATTAAGAAACGCATTAGGCTTAATTCATAGTATGAAAAAGAAATATACGATTGCCGCTGTCTGCCTCGTCATCGTAATCGGCATCTTAGGATTTGTGGTTGAAATGAAAGGAGAAAGCACCACCAAACCAGAAACTCGGATAAATACAAACGTAGCAAATAATAAACCTTCTCCAAGTTCCAAGCCTGTCGATTTAAACAAATATGCTTCTTATGAAAATACGAATGGAGACATACTCTATTATCCAAAATCATGGACTGAGAATAAGAGTGAAATGAGTAATCATAAAGGAACTATCTTTCTCTTGCAACCAGAAAATCCATCTTCCCAAACGAATCCGCATATTACCGTTGAGGTCGTGGATGCAAATCTCAGTTCTATTGGTGATCTAACATCTGAATTCGGAATTTTCGGATACAAAAAAACAAAGGAGATTATCGGTGGAAATACTGCTACCAAATATCAACGCCCCATACCAACTCCACAAGGCACTCTTCACTCAACGGCATATATTTACGAAAAGAGCGGGACAATTTATCTTTTTAAATTAGGCTACAAACAAGATATAGTAGATCAACAATTAGAAGATGAATTCACACAAATTGCTACTAATTTTTCAGCTCATTAAGCGTCTTTTTCCTATTTTGTATCAATGGTTCCACCCCACTCAACTGAAACAAAGCCGGCCCGCTGAGGTTTGGCAGGTAGGTGCAATACTGAACCATACG
>JBBSGT010000050.1:0-8506 GCA_038253825.1 Candidatus Levyibacteriota bacterium | reverse complement strand
GAAATTTAGTTGGCTGCAGGCATCATTGGGACGTTTACGGATTTTTCTATTTTGACCGGTTTTGCTTTGGTAATCGGCCTGGTCAGTGCAATCTTCAAAACATCTTCCACTTGTTCTACAAATTTGAATTGTAAATCCTTCAGTACTTCTTTTGGCACGTCTTCCAGATCTTTTTTGTTATCCTTTGGAAGAATAATGGTCTTCAAACCTGAACGGTGTGCCGCAATTACTTTTTCTTTCACGCCACCGATTTCCAGCGCACGTCCTCGAAGCGTTACTTCTCCTGTCATCGCAACTTTACGATCCACTGGGATCTTTGTAAGAGCAGAGATGATCGCTGTGGTAATCGCCAAGCCGGCTGAAGGTCCATCCTTTGGCACAGCACCCTCAGGAACATGGACATGTATATCGGTCTTTTGGAATAATTTGTCTGGAATTCCAAATAAATAAGCTCTAGAGCGGATGTAGGATAACGCAGCTTGTGCTGATTCTTTCATCACATCGCCCAATTGTCCGGTCAGTGTCAAATGACCTTTCCCAGGCATAAGTGCAACTTCAATAAAGAGAATATCCCCACCAGCTTCTGTCCAAGCAAGTCCTGTGGTTTGACCGATTTCGTCTTTCTTTTCGATCATATTACCATGGAAAATTTCTGGCCCCAGATAGGTAGGAATGTCTTTATCGGTAACAACAATCTTTTCTTTTGTGCCCTCAGCAACTCTTTTAGCAACTTTACGAAAAACCGTTGCTATCTTCCGTTCAAGATTTCGGACCCCTGCTTCACGCGTATAATGTTGGATAATAAATTGCATCCCTGCATCAGTGAGTTCAATTTGTGAATCTTTTAACCCATGATTTTCAAGTTGTTTTTTAAGCAGAAAATCATGAGCGATTTTGAACTTCTCCTCATGTGTGTATCCTGCAAAATTGATAACTTCAAGACGATCCCGCAGAGCTGGTGGGATTGTATCCAGCACATTGGCTGTTGTGATAAACATCACATTTGAGAGATCAAACGGTACTTCCAGATAATGATCTGAAAACTGTCCATTTTGCTCAGGATCAAGAGCTTCCAAAAGTGCAGAAGAGGGATCACCACGATAGTCTGAACCTACTTTATCAATCTCATCAAGCATGAAAACAGGATTTTTGGTGCCTGAATCTTTAATTCCCTGAAGAATCCGGCCCGGTAGAGCCCCGACATAGGTTCGGCGGTGACCACGGATTTCTGCTTCATCGCGAATACCCCCAAGTGAGACACGGACGAATTTGCGTCCTAATGCACGAGCAATGGATTTACCAATTGAAGTTTTACCAACTCCGGGAGGCCCGGAAAAACAGAGGATTGGACCTTTCATTTTTCCTGAGAGCTTGTGAACAGCCAGATATTCAACGATTCGTTCCTTTGCCTTTTGCAATCCATAGTGGTCCTCGTCAAGAATTTTTTCAGCAGATTTGATATTGGCGCTATCTTTACTTTCTTCACTCCAGGGCAGTGCTACCATCAAATCTAAGTAGTTTCGGATATAACCGGCTTCAGGATTAAATTGATTCATATTCTGAAGTTTGTTCAATTCTTTCTTAGCCTTTTCTTCAACTTCTTCAGGCATCTTGGCATCTTTTATTTTATTGAGTAAGACTCTCATCTCAGAGTTTTCTTCTTTATCACCGAGCTCCTCTTCAATTGTACGCAGCCTTTCACGAAGCATAGCTTCCCGAGCACCTTTTTCAAATCGTTCTTGTGTCTTGGAAGCAATCCGTCGTTCTAATTCAAGAATTTTAATTTCTTTTCCGAGAAGTTCTGTGAGTTTTTGCAATCGTGCTTTTACGTCTGTCATTTCCAAAATTTCTTGTCGTTCCTGAGGTTTTAGGTCAATCGCAGAGGCAACTAAATCTGATAGTTCAGCAGGTGATGTCTCTGACATGATATTCATAAAAAGTAGGAAATCAGCAGATTTGCCGAAATTCATCGCCTTTCTAAATTCATTTGTAAGGTGATTGCAGAGAGCCTTGATTTCTTCATTATTTTCAAGTTCTTCAGGAATTTCGACAACTCGTGCCATATAGTAGGAATCATGTCGCTCGTATGACACGATTTTGACCCGGGATAAGCCACGAACTTGTGCGTTAATCTCGCCATCAGTACGGATCATTCGTTCAATGCGGGAGAGTGTACCAACTTCATAAAGATCATCAATAGATGGATCATTTAAGCGAGCATTTCGCTGCAGTACGAAGCACACAACTCGCTCTTTTTGAAAGGCTGATTCCAAAGCTGCCAAACTTTTTGGACGTCCAAATGTAAGGACTGAGTCAGTGTTTGGGAAAATTATGCCGTCTCTAATTGGTATGATTGGGACTACTTGTTCCATAAAAACTTATCTTAATTAGCAATCTATCATAGATGCTGCTAATTGTCAACTGTTACGAATTGGTACAAATGTAGCAATTCTTTTCATTGCTGTCAACTCTTTAAATGTTTTCTTACGATGTAAAGAAGATCCTCGATATTGAAAGGTTTGAGGAGAAAGTCATCGGCACCTGACTCTTTGGTAATTTTTTCTGTTTCGTTGTTGGCAGACATCATTACTAAAGGTATACCATTTGTCGTGGGTTCTCCTTTAATTGCACGAGCAATTTGTCCGCCATCTTCGCCGTAAAGCCAGATATCAAGCAGTATCAAATCAGGGCTGTGCTCTTTGATGGCAGCAAAAACATAAGCACCTTGACTTGCCTGATGGACTTCATATCCTTCATTCTCAAGAATAATTCTTACAACCTCTATAATAGCTTTATCATCTTCAGCGATGAGTATTTTCTTTTTCATGTATGTGAAACTAATTTAGAATAAACGACCATCCGCTCAGAATAATTGTGCGTGTTTTTATTCCAGGTTCCATTACACGTTATTAAATTAAGTTGTGGCACATCCGCAGCAGCAAAAACTTCCTTTATAGGAAAGTTGTTATCAGCATAAGGGACTGTGCGACTTACAGCAAAGGTATATTTCGTTCCGTTATTATCGGTAACGATAATCGTATCCCCTGCTGACAACTGGTTAAGTTTATAGAAGACAGCTGGAGCACCGGTAACTTTGTCATAATGTCCGTCAATGACGGCACTGCCGTTTACTCCCGGACGAAATCCCGGACTAAACCAAGCGGTGTCATCTGCATTCTTGGGAACATCCATTCGCCCTTGACTGTCCATACCAACAGACTCTACTGTGGTATTCACGTTAATTTTAGAAATACTAATTTGTATTGGTGTACCTGAAACCGCTTGAGGAGCTGAAGTTGGTACCGTAGTAGCCGGGTTCGTACTCGTAGTATGAGAAATATGCGTTGAAAGTACTCGATTAGTGGCATTTTCAGCATGAGAACTGCGCAGACCAAACCCCACGCCCGCACCTATAGCAATAATAATGAGCCAAAATAATGCTTTTTTCATAATACTTCTGTATTCAATGGAGCAAAATGCATTAACTCAAAGTGAGAAATATGCATCTTGCTCCATTCTCATAGCAACAACAACTAACTAATTATTCACCGTGACCGGTTGCTGGAGCAGCACTAGGTGCTACTGCTGCTGTTGTTGGAGTAACAGTTGTTGATGCAGTCGTTGGTGCTGCACTAGGTGCAGTTGTTGCAGTTTGTGCAAATGTCATTGTTGCCGCTGCCATTGCTGATACTGCAAATACACCACTTGCGATTATAGCTTTTTGAATCATATACTCACCTCCTTTCGAGTCAATGTTATGGTTCTCTTAAATCAATACGTAGTCGAGTAATTGAGCTAAGGGTTACCCCCTCATCCTAACATAGACGATAATTTAGAGTCAACCATATGTCAGATTTCTTACATATTACGTACCAAGGGTATCTCTTGCATAATCCTTACCGGATTTTCTTTGTTCTCTTATGGATAAGCTTTATGCTCTAAACTATAAGAAAGGAGGTGATCAATATGGCAAACACGAAAGGAAAAGGACGAGGATTTGCATCAATGAACAAAGATAAACAGCGCATGATTGCAAGTAAAGGTGGCAAAGCCGCACACAAGAAAGGAACTGCTCACACTTGGACAAGCGAAGAAGCAAGAAAAGCAGGTCGACTCGGTGGCAAATCTCGTCAAAAGAAATAAACGAGTTATTCAGTTGCTCATCTGATGAAATATGAGGAAAATTTACACACAAGAAAGGAGGTGATATTTATGACAAATATAGTAAAAACAGATAACAACTCTATTCATCCTCTCGCTGTAGGTATAACAGGAATAATGTTGGGTGCGGCAGGAGCAGCAGCAATTGCACTCTCGGATGAGCAGACAAGAAAGAGAGCAACTAAAAAGGCTTTGCAAGTTTCGTCTGATTTACAGAAATGGGGTTCACATAAAATGGATCAAATGAAACAGGAAAAAAAATCAGCGCAAGGGGTACTCAATGAGAAAAATGATACTACTGCTGAGGAAATACAAGAAAATGATATATAAACTTTCAATGTATACGCGTATACTTGATGATTCTATGCATAGAGTACAAGAGAACATATTATTATCTCCCCTTTTCCTACCTTAGATAGTTGGTTGCTATGTAAGAACTAGATAAGAATTCAGCTTAAATCATTGTAAGTTTTTCGTTTTTTGCTAATATAAGGACAATCTATGGAAAATAAACAGCTAGAAATATTAAATGGTGCGGTTTTTGCCTTGCAACAAGCTACTACTGATAAACAACTTAATAAAGCGGTCGTTGAAGAAGCTATGAAGCTAGTTTTTGCTGATTACGGCAAGCTTTATCTTTACCATCATGAACAACTCAAAAAAATATTTAGTTCCTCACCAAGTATAAAAAGAGCAACATTAGTAAAAAACAAAAAAAATAAAGAGATTCTTAAAATAAAAACTCCGACTATTTTGGATAAAGTAGATTTACAATCTCTTACTATAATGAATTTCCCATCCGAAATACAAAATGTGATGCTTATACCGCTTTTGCACAATAGCCATACCCTCGGTTTTCTGCTTCTTTATTTTGTAGATGAAAAGAGAAAGTTAACAGAATTGGAGTTAGCAAAAATAACTTTGTTTGGCACAAGCGCCTCGCTCGCCCTCACAAAAGCAAAGTTACAAGAAGAATCAAGAAAAGCTCTTGAAATACGAGATAGATTTATTTCTCTTGCATCTCACGAATTGCGCACCCCACTTACATCCATCCATGGCTATATTCAGTTATTATACGCTCGTATGAATAAGCAAAAAACAGATAGTGTTGAAGCTCGATGGGTAAAGGAATTATATGTTGAAAGTCTGCGCATGACGACATTGGTCAAAGAACTGCTTGATGTAAATAGGATTAAGCAAGGTCAATTTGCTTTTGTTTTTAGTGAAGTTCCACTTTATGAAGTCGTCATCAGAGCGCTCGATCGATATAGATTGACAGATGCAAATCATCCTTTTATATTCAAAACAGATTTACAACAACACCAAACAATAATCGTTGGAGATTTTGATAAATTACTAGAAATGGTATCAGGTCTTCTTGGTAATGCAGTAAAATTTTCCAAACCAGATGAAAAAATCAATGTACAGCTAAGCAATGATCAAGGAATGATTTCACTGATCGTGCAGGATAAAGGAAAAGGTATCTCAAAAAAGGATTTGCACGCTATTTTTGAAGGTTTTTATAAAGGTGACCCGACAAGCCATATAGAAGGCATGGGCGTAGGACTTTTATTAGCTCGACATATAGTTGACAATCACCGGGGGAAATTAAAAATTAATTCAAAAGAAAATAAAGGAACATCTGTTGCAGTAACCCTGCCACTTATTAAGACGGCAAATCCGAAGTAACTCTAGATGTTAGATTGAGATATAGTTATGTTAATTCATAATTATGTCAGCGCGAGGAATAGGAGAAGGGAATTCGTCCGTGGATCAATCACGAATGAAAAATGTTCTATCTAGAGAACCTGTTCACGAGATTGTGCAAACAGTGAGAAAAAAATTACAAGAGTAGCCTGGCAAGACGCTCCTATTTGGGATAACTACTAATGAACGTATCATGGGTGTCCGTCAAGCAGAGCGTATGAATGATTCTCATTACTTTAGAGCTTTGGCCGTTGATGCAACAAACCTCGACTATGGAATTGTCGAAACAAGTATTGATTATGACACAGCAAGCGGAGTGAGAGGTGCATATCCTCTACCTTCCTAGAGATCTTGTGCCTGATTGTAAAAAAAATCTGCAGCTTAATGACTACACACTTGAAGAATTAAGATCCTCTTCGGATGATGAAAAGCAACGTATTCTTCCCGGGAGAGATAAATCTAAATGCCACAATATAATATAATTTTTCTCATTCAGTAGATGGTTGTGCACTCCATAACTTAGTTCATCTGTAATTTATCGAGTATTGAGTTAACGCTATTTGACATGTCTTTATAATCTGGGTCCTCTGTCAAATTCTGTTCTTTCATAAGCTGAAAAAAACGTCCAGCAGTCATTTTAACTTCCTGTTCATTTCTTGCAACGAAATAAGCATCAACTAAAGCGTAGACAGCATCTGGAGAATTTTTGTCAAAAGCTACAGCACGTTTTCCCACACTAATTGCCTCTTCCTGACGGCCCATTCTGGCAAGACCATATGACAACCTGCGGAGTGCCGGAATATTTCCTGGATCTTGATCGACAATGGTGCGTAGAATTGGGACAGATTGATGATACTTGCCAAGATCGGTCAATATACCAGCAGCGTTGAACATAAGTTGCGTTTGGTGTCCAGTGCTTGAGTGATGTAATGTGAGGGAATCATGGCCAGTTCGTATATGTAATGAATGACCGGTTGGATGTTTACTTTCAACGATAATATCCTGAACTTTAATTGGCTCACCATTACTTTTTATACCATTAAGTTTTTCTTCTACTGCATCCTGTGAATAAACTGCTTCAGGATATAACATATCATGGACATAAACCGTATCGTCGCTCCTAACAACCAAAATATTTGAATGTCCAGGCTGATCTATAACAAAATAATTAATTCCCAATTCAGATAGAAACGTCCCTGCCAGCAACGAGGCTCCGACGCAATTTATACTTTGTTCAGTAATTATATCTGTAGGATTATTTCTCCCACTTTCAAAAGGGAAAGCACTCAGAGCATGTTGAATTTTTTTAACAATTTCTTCTTCCTTTTCTCCGACAGCTTCCAGATTTCCCGTTTGCATAGCCTTCTCGCGAGCCGCTATTAACTCTTCCTTTAAGGAATCAATTAGTAACCCTTCCCGAAGTGTTGTTTCGCTATCTTGCCATCGTTCAAATGACGTAATGACACCAATTAAATTATGGGCCAAATCTTCCTCATCGCTCGATAATTCTTCTCCATTTTTTTGTCTCGCTACTATTGCATCCACTTCATCTTTTAAGCGATCAAAACCTAAGTTCTTATTTAATTGCTCCATGCCATGTCGCATAATACTGCTATGGAGCTCTGAGAGTGGAGTTTCAATAGCACGATGTATTTTGTTTTTAGACATTCTTATAAATGCTTCATGGGCAGACTCATCTAATTCCCATGGTTTTTTGTCCAGTTTTTCTTTTAAAGGTATTGCCGAATCAGCATGTGCCCGACTACGCAAATGCAATGATTTATCCATAGTACGGAAATATTGTGTAAGGGAATCTCTTCGCGTTTCTTCAAGTAATTGCTGACGAAGTACCTCTTTGGGGGTATCGGTTTTCATATATGTCAATCTTCGTTCGACTGCCATCGTACGTGAGACATATAATTCCACTCCAGCCAACCATCTATCGACAGATTGGGTTTGTTCTTTTGATAATTCTTGCTTGCTAATTTTATATATGTCTGTTGAATCGTCTACAGTAAACCCATTTAGCAATGATCCACCGTAGTTATAAAAATCCTGTGCAGTTGACACTGCTAACGTGTGACCTTCCTTGATATCAGTAAGTCGCTGGGCAATATAGATCCCAGCATTACGAAATGTTTCCCCTAATGCTTCTAATTTATCCGCATGTTCAGCTACCTTCTCAGGATCTTTCAGAGAAGTATCATACTCAATTGTTCTTGCGACTTCGATCATTTCAGGAAGTTGCATATCTTCCGTCAAAAATAATGTTTTTGATCCATCTGTACTTGGTTCTAATAAACCTGTTTCTTCTCGACGCGTTTCCCATTCTTTTCGATTGATGAATTCCGGACGGATTGAACCACTTATTGCACACAATATACCCATAGAGGAACGAACCGCGGGCTCTTGAAATGGCATTTGCGTATAACGTGATTTATCAACAATCGAAACTATTTCTTGAGGAGGTGTGACCGTCTCAACGCCTATATCTGACATATATACCATTCAGAAATTGATTATCGGTATTTAAGCAGTAAGTTTCACCAAATGTAAATCAGTACCAATAAACTGTCTGAGCCGCGTTTCATACTGATTAAAGTTATCAAAGAATTGATGGATGTCATATTCGAACTCT
>JBBSGT010000049.1:0-8646 GCA_038253825.1 Candidatus Levyibacteriota bacterium | reverse complement strand
AGACTTCCTGCGTAAATCCTTTTTTGCCGTTCATTAAAATGCTGCATGGTTTGAAAATGAAGATAGGCAGTCCCTTCCATAGTCATCTTACCATAGCATATTTTATGCAATTTGTGAAGTTATTTCAGATTGTCTACTAAGTATCGCTTTTGTCTATAATTACTTTATTTAAAAAAAATGATACCCCATAATCGCCTGAACCGAATAACCCCCACCAAAACCAGTTTCCAAGTTTTATTTTTCTAAGCGAGTTCATCTTTTCAGGAAGAGCAATAATAATAGTTCCTGCTATGGTTAAAATTATTGAAAACTTTTGAAAGGTACTTGGATTTTCATGAAGAAATAAGAATGATAAGAGGACTGTGATAATAGGGTATGTTGCTATAATTGTTCCAGTTAGCGAGATTTGACCCAATCTAATAACATAGTAATAGGAAATGGATAGCGTTGCAACCATAAGAGCAAACAAATAGGTTGATAGCACAAGATTAAAATGCACACCTGTCAGTAAAGCAAACGGTATAGTTATTACTAACATAACAAACGCAGATAAAATATTAGTATAAACTGGAGAAATATCTTCAACTCCTATTTTTATAAATATTTGGCCAGCTCCCCATAAACAAGCAGCAAGAAGGGAATAGAGTAATGACATAAGGAATTATAGCAAAAATTTATTAAAATTATTTTGTGTCGAGCCTGGCTTCGAACTTTACTAAATCGCCAAGCTAGGGAGAGAATCGCTCCTCATGCTCATACAGTAGCTGTAGACAAAACAACACATTTTGTATTTTTGCCGCTTGAGAACATAAATGGAAGACCAGGCCTCAGGGTTCTCAAGCCATTATAAAGAAGATAACTGTCATTCCAAGCTAATTATGCAATTATTTATTGAATTGCAACTTGCATAGAGTTTTGCTGTAACTTTTTAATCTGGTGCCACCTTGGTCTCAGATCTCCAATGTGCCTTAAATCTTGAAACGCTTGAGCAATCGAGGCTAAATTAGCAGTTATAATAAGTTCAAGACTGGAGCATAGTAGGATGAGTAACCCGATTTGCTGGAAAACTTATTGCAACAGAAGGCGAGAAGAAGATCACTTTGCTCCAGAGTATGAAGGAGCTAAGATTACTATTCTTGCTAAAAAGTAACATTATACAAATATCGGCTCATACTCTTACTCAGTTGTTAAAAAATGCGTTCGAAGATCACTAACGTCGCGGAGCAATAAATACTTAAAAGTTTTATTGTCCGCCTCTGTTGTTTAATTCTCGTAAGAACAGGTTATAGTCAGCAGCATCAACGTGACCATCGCCGTTTAGGTCTGTTCTGATATCATCTCCAGGTGCACAGTTTGTCGCTTTTGTTAAGTCGCTATAGCAGCTCGTTAAGAGGTTATAGTCCAGTAAGTTAATACGATTATCGTTATTTATATCTCCTGTCAGTAAAGTAATTGTCGGCAAATTTTTACTCGTGCCTGCAGTAATTGATTGAATGCCAGGGAATAATGCCCGCAGAGACTGATCAGTCTTCACTTTGATAGTATAATTACCGGATATAATAGTATTTCCCAAATTAACATGTGCTGTGAAGTAGCCAATCAACGGATCAAAAGTTACAAGCGCTTGTTTTGTTATAGCAAGTTTATTTGCTAAATCGTACAGTTCAATTTTAGCTGTGCGTTGGCTATGTAGCGGTGACATATTTCCTTTGCCAGCGGGATTTGCGCTATCTCCACTATTGCCAATGCCATGTAAGGCAATTGTCAGACCCACGATGGTATCTCCGGGGACAGGGGTATTTACGCTCTGTGGGGGTGTTTGTGTTGGTGTCTGTGTGGCAGATCCAGGAGATATTGGGGGCTGAGTAGCTATGGGAATAGAACCTGTTGATGGGTACTGAGAAAGAATACTCATTTGGGGTGCGGTTTGGCCTTGTGATGGTTCTATTGAGAACATGTAATTTCCCCACCATGGACCCGATGCCCAATACGTACCGCCGATGACATATGGGTTGGATCGTAACAAACTCAGAAAGTTATTTAGTGCAGCTAAACACGTACTATCATTGGGAACCCCATATTCGGTAAATATCGCTTTTGCAGATTGTAAGGAGGACTGGTTTGCGGCAAACCAATTAAGAAAATTGTTTGCCCTGGTAACCCCAATTGTATCGCTTACGCAGGTATTGTGTGTTCCGCTTGCGTCATAATCAAAATAAACATGTGCTGAGTAAATTAGTTTACTTTTCGCCGAATCTCCCGGATCAGTGATATTTTTCAGCATATCACTTTGTGTCGGCCAATTATCAGCGCTTTGCCAGCTGTTGCCAGGAATGAGAATATAGACTGACTGATCAACGTGCCGGATACTTGTAACAGATGCTTGGGCAATCGTCTGCCAACTAAAATTGCCGTCTGGAAGATCATGAGGTTCGTTCATTAATTCATACCCGAAGAGAGCTGGTTCATTATGAAATTCGGTAGCCAGTTTTCCCCATACATCTGCTAATTCTGCGCTATCAGATGTATGCAGCCCAGCATGATAATACTGTCCATAATTGTGCAGTTCAAGGATCACTTTCGTATTAGTGGCGGCAGCATTCCGGAGAACAGTATGAATTGCTGTGATATCTGCTGGTGTAAGCGGACCGAACGCTTGGTGTTGTACTCGTTCCCAGAGAACCGGAAAACGGATGAGCGTTAAGCCTTTTCCTGTGAAGTAGCTTGTTCGTGAAGTATCATTGGGATAAATATAATTTGTATACATGGTTCCCGGCAAGGCATTTTCGCCAAATTCTCCGCCAGAAACGTTCACCCCAAATAATTTAAATGTGGTTGAGTTCGCATGGCTTTTTGTTTGTGTTTGCAGATGAACTATTATAAGTATCAGGGGTAAGAAGGCCAGTAAGACACCGCTCATTGCAATTGGAAACACTTTTTTTGTAAGCGTAAATCTGCTACTGTAACTGGTTTTTTCATCCATAACACTAGCATAAATTAAAATAAGAGATTATTCAACGAAGATCTGCTATGTGTTGAATCTGCGCGATTATATACATACGCATAAGCTAATACCGAGATCTTGCATAATTTCTGTAGGATAAACGCATGGCAAAACTTACAGAACTGTGCAATTTCCCAGGTAAAAGTAGCAGCTGATGAAAAGATGGCAGACAATTGGATTGGCAAGTACTTTTTAGCATTGTTTGAATGCAACATTATGCGGAGATAAGCCTGGATATAATTCCACTTTTCCTTGATGACGGGCAGAAATTGTTTGAGAATATTGAATTTGAAAAACTTAAAATGGAAAGAGTAAGGGTAGAGTTATCAACTCCTACTAGAACAAATATGACCTTCCGGCTAGTTAAGTGTTAGATAATACGTTCGAATAGCATCCAGCCCTCGGAGCTCATCTTTGACATGACATTGACTTTTCACTTGTCTAGTTGAGATACTTGGGCTATGGAAGAAAACCAGATAACCCCAGCAAATACACAAAATATATCACAAGGTTCTACCAAAAAAATAAATATATGGATGATTATCTCAGTTATTCTGATTGTTGCTATAATTGGCATAGGAGCTTATATGCTCGGAAAAAAGCAGAACGTTTCCCAACCAACTCCGGTAGTAAAGTCAATTTCCCCAACTTCAGTACCCCCCTCTGTTACGCAGACTATAGTATCACCAACAATTACAAAACCAACAGCTTCAGGCAAAAAAGTAAGTGCTGGAATTAAAAACCAATTTTTTAGTCCTTATACGGTTACTGTGCCTGTAGGTTGGGAAGATAAACATACTTCCAACACAGCAAGCGACGTCTTAACGCTTACCAAAGGTCAAAATACTCTCACTATTTCTCAAGCTGCCGCAGGAGGGGGAAGTTGCATTTTCCCAGGGGATACACCTGAGCCAATGGCTCAGACATTTACTAGTTTTGTCGGAATCACTAGTACCTCTTCTCAATTTCGAAGGGGTATGAGTCAAGATGGGAGCTATACGGTCTGTGAGCAGAAATCAGGTGGATATGCATTTCCAACTTCATATGGCTATATAACGTATGCAGTTGCGACTCCTACTGATCAATCAACTCTTGCAGAAATGGATGGAATAATAGCATCCCTTTCCAAATAAATTGTTCTAACATCCTCCACTTCTCGGGGCTCATATTTGATATAAAAGATAGCTTTCAGTAATCAGATGTCGTTACTCTTCGTCCTTTAGCATACCTCTTATTTGCTCTTTAAGTTCCGGACTATCTTGATGACCGTGGCTTGAGATTGTATGCTCAGTGGCTGCCTTAACAACTTCTTCTTCAGAACCAGCTATAGTTAAAGTACAGTTTTTCTCACTTGGCATTAACCTGCAATCTGCAACAAGATGCCATGCGTACTCTGCAAGATGTACAGAACCAGCAAGGTATGCAGGCATAGAAACAACAAAAATTTATTTAATCGTAAGTCCTCATTTGGGAAGTGTAAGTGCTGAATAAGATTGTTGAAACAAGGTAAACTCATGAATAATCTGCTCTATATTTATATTATACGATGGTATGGGGAGCAAATAGTGCTTATTAAAACCTGTTATTATTAAGTAATCTATGGACTTAATAATATGAGTAAGGCAATTTATACGAAGTTTGCAAAAGAGTATGATACCTGTTGGGCAAGATTTAGCGATATAACCATTGCTCAAGCGCTAGCACAACTTCCACAAGACCTGACACATAAAACAATACTTGATGTTGGATGTGGTACGGGTATCCTTATACGAAAACTGCTTAAAATACACCCGGAAATTGATAGCATTACCGGCATAGATGTGAGCGAGAGTATGTTACAGATTGCCAATAGAAAATTTAAAGGCCATAACAAAGTGCAGCTAATTTATCAGGCAGGAGAAACAATGGATGTTCCAGAACGAAGTTTTGATATTGTTATTTCTACAAACACCTTTCATTACTTTCCGAGTCCAGTGGGAAAACTCCAAGAAATGAAGAATGTCTTGAAAAATGATGGGATACTGATTCTTGAAGATTACTCAAAAGATGGTGTAGTAGCTAAATATTTTGAGTGGGCAATCAAATTATACGACCAATGGCACTATAAGGCTGTTACTCTTGATGAAGGTGAAGGAATGATTGCACAAGCTGGCTTTGGAGCTTGTTATGCAGCAAATTTCCCCATTGATGTTTTTTGGAAAGGCTGGGTTATACAAGCAAAAAAAGAATAAGACTTCAAAAGGGTCTCTGCTAATTTCCACCAATTAATAATATCTATTGACACACGTGGAATAAATGCTCTATTATTAAATGGTTGCTAAAATAAGAAAGTATGTTGTTAGAAGCAAAAGTAATTGAAATCAAGAAAAACCTCTCAAATGATCCCAGATTTAAGGTGCAAGCATCCTATGCCAAATGTTTGGGAGACCCCAACTGTTTGAAGATTCTATATATCCTTTCTACAGAAAAGTATGTGTGTCCATCTGATTTCTCAGAGATTCTAGATGTTTCAATGCCGGCTATTTCTCATCAATTATCTCGTCTTAAACAAATGGAGATTGTCGATACTGTCCGTCATGGACAAAAGATATGCTACTTCATGACAGAGACGAGAGAAAGTAAACTGATTGCTAAAGTGGTTAAAACGTTGATTGAAACTACCGAATAATATATGACTCAAACATTTTCGCTATTGATCTCTCTTTGTTTTCTCTATACTACATTATTAAAAAGCTTGAGATTGGGAATGTATGTACGATAAAAAAGAACTAATATGAAAGCCATTTGGCAAAATACAATCATTGCAGAAAGTAATAAAACGAAACAAGTTGAAGGGAACTATTACTTTCCACCAGAAGATGTAAAAAAAGAGTATCTAGAAAAAGGTTGGATGAAATCTTTATGTTTTTGGAAAGGACTAGCAAGTTATTACACTATTGTCGTTAATGGCAAGAAAAACAGTAATGCAGCGTGGTATTATCCACATCCAAGTCCGCTTGCTCGAAAAATTAAAAATTATGTCGCATTTTGGAATGGCGTGGAGATTACAGAATAACTATGAATATACAGAAGCAAATCAAATTCTATGGCGCAACTTGGTGTCCAGATTGCAGGCGAGCAAAGCAGTTTCTTGATGAGCAGCAGGTTACTTACGAATATATTAACATTGACGAAGTGGAAGGAGCGGCTGAGGAAGTAGTTCGGATAAACGAAGGGTATCAGTCCATCCCAACGATGCTTTTCCCTAATGGGATCATTCTTGTTGAACCATCAAATGAAGAACTGAAACATGCGTTAGAAGAAAACAAAGATTTACTTATTAGCCATAAAGGAAAGGAATAATATGAAAAAATTTGATGTGTTAGTTATTGGAGGCGGAACAGGACTTGAGATTGTCTCCTATGCCGCAGAACAAGGATTATCTGTTGCGCTTGTAGAAGAAGGGCCATTGGGGGGAACGTGTCTGAATCGAGGATGTATACCATCAAAAATGGTAATTCACAGTGCAGATGTCGCAGAAACGATACGTAATAGTCAAAAGTTTGGCATTATCAGTAAGATTGAGCATATTGATTTTGCAGGTATTGTCAAGCGAGTGTCAGACGATGTTGATAAAGAAGCACAAGAGATAGAAGAATCGCTAAAACAAGCCCCAAACATAACGCTCTATAAAGCAAAAGGCAAGTTTATTGGTAGTAAAACAATGCAAATTGGAGAGGAAACAATAATGGCTGAGAAAGTGTTTATTGTTGGTGGCACACGGCCACGCCTCCCAAAGACAAAAGGTATTGAGACAATTACTCCTCTTACCAGTACTGAAGCACTTCGCTTAGCAGAGCAACCAGAACATCTGGTTATTATCGGTGGTGGATATATAGCCTGTGAGCTTGCCCATTTTTTTGGAGGACTTGGAACAAAAATTACCATGATTGTTCGAGGTGACACGCTCTTAAAAGAAGAAGACGGAGAAATTGCTCAGTGGTTTACTAAAGCGTTTGCTCAAAAATATCCAGTGTTATTTAATACAGAAGTTGAAGAATTTGGTAAAAATGACAATGGAATAACAGTAAAGTTGCAAGGGAAAGAACAGGTACTTACAGCCAGTCATGTCTTTTTTGCCACAGGAAGAAAATCAAACAGTGATGAACTCAACGTTATCAAAACAGGTGTGGCACTTGATGAAAAAGGGTATGTCATAGTCAATGACTATTTAGAAACAAATGTTGAAGGAATCTGGGCGCTGGGGGATATTGTGGGGATTTTGCCCTTCAAACATACGGCAAATCATCAGGTAGGCTACGCAATACAAAATGCATTTTCAAAGCACCGCCATGCTGTTGATTATACTGGTATTGGTCACGGCGTCTTTTCTTCTCCACAAGTCGCGGGCGTTGGGAAAAGAGAGGAAGAACTGATAAAAGATAAGACTACTTATAAAGTAGGCAGGTATGAGTTAAAAGATACTGGCATGGGTGCTGCACTACAAGAGAATGGACTAATAAAGGTTTTAGTCGATGGGAATGAAACCATTTTAGGAGTACATATTGTCGGACCTGATGCTACAACACTCATCCATGAGGCTATTGTGGCTATTAAGGCGAATGGAAAGGTTGGTGCTATTACTCATTCTGTCTATATCCATCCAGCGTTATCTGAGTGGCTACAACGTGCATTTTATTCTATTGAATAATCTCTATGAACAAAAACAACACACTCATCTTTGTCTATAATGCTGATGCTTCATTTTTTTCTCAGTTGACTGATTATATCCATAAATCTGTTTCTCCTTCTACATATCAATGTAAATTATGTGTGTTAACCTATGGCGCAACGGGTATGAAAAAAGAATGGAAGGCGTTTATCCAAAACTTTGCGCTTCCAGTGAAGTTTTTACACAAAGATGAATTTATAAAGAGGTATCCAAAGTTTTCCAAAATACCTCTGCCAGCGGCATTTATGGACAAGGATGGAAGTATTTCACAAGTTATAACGGCACAGGAGATAAATACTAAGCATACAATTGCAGAATTGGAAAAATTAGTAAAAGAGAAGTTACAATAACACCATACTATGGAAAATGTGATAAAAACAGAAGCAACTGTAATCTGTCCAAAATGTGGAGCAAAACAAAAGGCTGTCATGCCGACAAATGCATGTCAGCACTTTTATAAATGTGTTAGTTGTGGTGAAATGTTGAAGCCAAAAGAAGGAGATTGTTGTGTCTTTTGTTCTTATGCAGATAGTAAATGTCCTCCGAAACAACAAGATGCGTTGCAAAAGTAGATTATTATATTAAATAACAGCATACTGATTACGTTGTAGTAGCTTTTTAATCTCATTCCACCTCTGTCTTAGTTCCCCAATATATCGTAAGTCTTGAAAAGGATGAATAATCGAGGCTAAATTGGCAGTTATAATAAGTTCAGGACTGGGGAGCCAGGTTCATTTTCATACTCTAAAACCTTCTTATTAGGCCCCTTTTATTCTTACAGTTATCTCATTATATACATTTAAGAAATTGATTTTCGGTTTTTTAACTAGTCAATTTTACCAAGTGTAGTTCACTTCCAATAAACTGTCTAAGTCTGTCTTCATATTGACTGATGTTGTCAAAAAATTGGTGAATGTCATATTCGAATTGT
>JBBSGT010000048.1:0-8726 GCA_038253825.1 Candidatus Levyibacteriota bacterium | reverse complement strand
CCAGAAACAAGGACGAGACGTATTTCAAACGCTCAATGGTCTTCTTACTGGACAATTATCCCCGGCAATCCTCACTGCAAATGTCCACTAACCTACCTGGCATATTGGCTGGATACGAATCATCAGGATATAGTAAGGCAGTTATCGAAGCAGTAAACGAAGTACAGCAGGATTAGAGAAAAGTGTCTCAAAAACCCCCGCTTTATAGACAGAGTACTATCAGGAAAAAGAGTAAGATGGCAGAGAGAGACTTGACACATTTAGCTAACTTAGCTAATATAGAAATATGAAAGCAATCACCATCCATGATGCAAAGACAAACTTGAGTAAGTATATCCATGCAGCTAAGCAAGGAGAGCAAATATATATTGGCAGCTTTGGGAAAGCGGAAGTCCAACTTATAAAAATCTCTCCGCAAGAAAAGGGTATCAATGCTAAACGCTCATTCAGTATAGCCAAAGGTAAAATTACTGCGAAACATGATGCCTTTTCGGACCCAACTGAACAGGAAATTGCTAAGCTTATGTTGGGTAATATAGAATAATGACAATACTTATCGACACGCAAGTTTTTGTATGGCTTATTAATAAAGACAAAAGATTGGGCAAAGAAGCAATACAGCTGCTTGCTGATACTCAGAATACTGCATTGATTAGCTATTTCTCATTTTTTGAAATGACGATAAAAGCCAGTATTGGTAAGCTGACGTATGATAGTAGTGTTATCAACGACTTACCAAGGATGGGTATTGAGTTGATTATGCCCGATGTAGAAACTTTGCAACACTACACTATTGCTAACGAAGCAAATAGAGATCCTTTCGATAATATCCTCATGGCAGTTGCACATAAGGAAAAGTATGTATTTATGACCAGTGATCCCAAGATCTTAGCGGTTGTTGCTTCTGGTTTCAAGCTATTAGATGCCACGAAATAAGTAGTATTCATTCAGTCTCCAACTCAAATAATCTCCTCACGATTTCTGTTACGCAACAGTTATGTTTCAATAACAGTCCTGCATCAAGCAAGAAATTATGTCTCAAAAACGAACATTTTTTGGACACCTAGGTAGCTAGACAAATAAATATTTTTTTGTAGTTAATCCATAGTCTTTAAATCCATCTATAAATAAAAATCCATACTAGTAGAAATATATAAACCACATCAGTTATTACAGATTTATTACTCCTTGTAACTTAAATATATGCTACTATTTTTTTAGTTAACTTACGGTTTTAGTATTGAAGCCTCAATGCTCGTTTAGAAATACGAACAAATATTTACGTTCAACCTCACCACACTAAAAAAATTAAATAATGACATTAGCATTTTAGCTTCACCGAACTAGTACTAGTGGTTAATTACTTATCCGTATTATTACATGGCAAATTCAAAACCAAATCAAAAAAATAATCATCCCACAATAGCATTCATTGCTCTCTGTTTAGGATTTTTTATGACCATCCTTGACGTTACGATAGTAAATGTCGCGTTAGTGGATATAAAAACGCATTTAGGAGGAAACATTAATGCGCTACAATGGATTTTGGATGGTTATGCTCTTGTCTATGCAAGTTTTCTTCTGACTACCGGAGCTTTGGGTGATAGATTAGGAAATAAACGGATTTTTATTGTTGGGCTGGGTTTATTTACGCTTGCTTCAATACTTTGTGGCCTTGCTCCCACGCTCTTAATCTTAGAATTAGGAAGGCTTCTCCAAGGGTTGGGTGCTGCTCTTTTGGTGCCAAACTCACTCGCACTGATTAATCATACATTTGCGGACGAAAAAAAGAAAGCAACTGCACTTGGAATTTATGGAGCAATAGGGGGGCTCGGAGCTGCTGTAGGTCCTGTACTTGGCGGGTTGTTGGTACATAGTTTTAGTTGGAGAAGTATTTTTATAGTAAATTTTCCCGTTGGTATTATCTGTTTTCTTTTGACGTTTTTCTTTGTAAAAGAATCGCAAAACCGCAAACAAGCAGGGTTTGATATACCTGGGCAAGTAGCGGGAATTACAGCGCTTTCTCTGCTTACCTTTGCATTTATCGAAGGGAAGGGATTGGGATGGCATTCTCCAATTATTATCGGCATATTCGTTTCATTTGCAATCGCAGCGATCCTGTTTTTAGTAAGAGAACATAAAACAAAAACGCCAATGCTCCCCTTAGCTTTTTTTAGTAATCTTACGTTTTCCGGGGCAAATACCATTGGTTTTCTTGCTTTTTTTGCGTTATATGGTGAGCTCTTTATCGTAAGCCTATTCTTTCAACAAATACAACATTATTCACCTTTGACGACTGGTATGGCATTTCTACCGGAAGGATTAGCGCTTTTTATCCCAACGTTATTTATAGGAAAGCTTGTAGGCTCAATCGGTGTAAAAGTTCCTATACTCATTGGTCTTGTGATCGGATGTCTTGGTTATGCAGGCTTAGCATTCATTACAGCACGCACTTCTTATCTTTTTGTTGCAGCAGCAATTGGCGCAATCGGTCTTGCGATGGCATTTATCGTACCGCCCATAACCAATGTTATCGTAACAAATGTTCAAGAGAAATATTCTGGTATTGCTTCAAGTATTTATAATGTCAGTAGGCAGATTGGTGCTGTTCTGGGAGTTGCTATACTTGGATCATTAATTGGAAGTCATAAAGAATTTATACAAGATATGCATCTCGCATTTCTCATTTGCGCTGCGCTACTCTTCATCGCTTTAGTAATCGGGGCAATTTTTGTGAAAGGTAATAAATAAAAGAAGAAAAACAATACTATAAAATATTCATTTTTCTTCAATTTCAACAGAGCTAAAAGTTAGGCCTAATAAGTGCAAATAAAGCTATTATAAGGACGTTGGAGTGCTCTTATAAGGAATATTTACCACATTTGAGGCTAAATCTATGTCATAAATATCATTTATTGTGCGACGTGACGTTGGTGATTGACATCATCTCCGCTATTTGCGATAATAGCGCTACATACGCTATGAATACTTCCGTCGTTGATAAAACAGTACCAGCTTTCGCTGCCCGCCGACAGTTCGGTGAGCTCTTGCATAATGTCGAAATACGAGGCGATCGATTCGTCGTTGAGCGCCATGGAGAGCCAGTTGCGGCGCTCGTGCCGATCGAGGTGTACAAGCAGTGGCAACGAGGACGAGCCGCCTTCTTCGCAAAGATTCGACAGACTGCCGAGCAGGCAAATGTTCCTGAGGACGAGGCGTACGAACTTGCAGCCAAGGCGGTCCGGGAGGTTCGCTCTCGCCACAAATAATCCCTATGCGAGTTGTCCTCGATACAAATATCATAGTCGCCGCAGTCATCGCTCCTGAGGGCTATACAGCCCAGATCCTCCGTCTTGCCGAGGAGCATGCCTTCGAGGTTTCGGTGTCAGGTCCAGTGCTGGAAGAGTACGAAGCGACACTAAATAGACCGGACATACAGCGGCGACACCACCTTTCATCGGAAGCCATCTCACAGGAGATCATCGGTGGCATTCGAGAGTTCTCCCTTCTCGTGGAACCGACTGTCAAGCTTGAGGTCGTAGTGGCAGATCCCGACGACAACAAGTTTATCGAGTGTGCGGTTGCCGGGAACGCCGAGGTCATCGTGAGCGCGGACCCCGATCTTCTGTATCTTGAATCCTATGATGGGATTCAAATCGTCAAGCCACCAGTGTTTCTTCACATTCTGAGCCAGCAGGACGCTGCATAAGAATGGGATCCGTTACGTCCCTTCCGGCCAAATGGAAGGACACATAGATTATTGTGCGACATGAATAATATCATTTTGTCGATGCCGGCAATTTGGTTAAGTATTGCCATCTCCTGGGTCAAGAAAACGTGTCGCTTCTTCGCCTTGCTTGAGCGTGTCTAATATGAAAACATATGTTTCTTCTGTGGGTATAGAAAATCCTGTTCTGTTCTGCTCTCTCCGCGCTTGTTGTGCTATAGATCTCATATCTTTAATCTCTGGCTCTGTCGCATCTCGAAGGTGATCAAGATCGATTGTATGCTGATACTCTCGAACGTCATGATTACCATAGGATAAAATTCCTGTAGGAACAAATTTAACCTTGCGCAATAACCCGACTTGCCCACGGTTTAAACTTCTTACCTCACTCACTGGAAGTTCCTGCATTGCATATATTGTAGAGCCCAAATGTTGCTCTCCGAGTGGATATCTCATTCGTACTGAACTGAATCGAAATTCTCGCTTGTCAGAGTTCCATTCAGTTTTACGCTGTTGTTTAAATAGAATTCTATCAACAAGGCTGCTGTCTCTCATCCCACGATCAAAAAGTGTTTTATCAAGCTCAATCACATCACGCCAATAAGCTTTATTAGGTTTATATTCTCGTTCTGGCATAAGGTGGATTATATAATTTAGTCATACACTTTGATTATCCTTGAGGCCATTTTACCACAATTAAAATGTAATAATATTGGGTGTAGTTAAAGAATGGATAAAGTTAGATTCATTCTGGTGTCAAATAAAAGATGAAGAGAATAATCAGGAGCGTTAATTCTTCCATAATTAATAAGAACTATTCGCTAAAAAGAGAACGATGCCTTGCTCTCTGTGACTAGCTAAATCTTCTAGATTATGATTAGATATAATCTCGTACAGAGTAAAATAAATTTGATAAAACGAGTGGCAAGATTGACTATTTTTCCTTTGTATGCCTTTGCAAATAGCTAGCATATAACACTGCCACATCTGATATTTTGTATGCAGGTAAAATTTGGCCATTACGGGTTCGTACATGTGTCGTTGGTAGTTCTCCGCTAAATTTGGCAAAGATTTCATAGCTAATCCCATATTGTTTCTTAAATACAAATCGAGTCGTCCATTGCACGTTGTCGTTATCTGTATAAATACCAGTTTCTTTATCTGGTCGTGGGGCATGTATGTGTTTTGACAAACGTACAAAGGACTCAGACAAAGGGACAAGTGCTACGCCACCCACTCCAGGTTCACTTGCTCGATCAATTTCAGCGAGTTCTTTATCTAAAATAAAGTAACTTATTCCATACTTTTTAATAAAATACGGATATGCAACATGTTCTTTTGTCTCTCGAACATAAATATGTTCATCCTGTGGTAAATATTTCTCAATCAATCCACATGCAATTGTTTCGTCATAGAGATGAGCATTCCCCCACTTTGTATAGGAAGCATCTTTAAGTATCTGGGAGACTTTGTTATGGTCAAGACCATAGCGTTTTGTAAAATAACTTAGTGGTTTTCCTTCAGGGCGTTTACTTTTTTCAAGCGTTGACCGTTCTTCAAGCTGCGTTGTCTTTTTCTGTTGTTTTTTATTCAGCATTAGGAGCGCTTGGTCTTTAGGAAAATAAAGCTTCCGTCCAACTGTTGCCCCTTGCAAAGACCTAAGTCGAGCAGCTGTTTGACGAGGAGTCAACTTAAATTGTTCTGCTAAGTCAATATTTTTGATATATCCTTGGGGAACTACAGGGCGAGGTGTGTTTTTCTTTGCTTGCGCTAAGCGTTTTTTTCGTTCAAGGTTTGCTTTCCACTGCGTGAGTATCTTGATACTTTCTGCTTCAGGGTATGTATACCTGTTACCATCTCTTTCTCGTAAGCTCATAAGCACAATTCGTATTGTGGATTTAGAAATATTCAATTGCTTAGACAAAATAAAAGCTGTTGTAGATCCTTCAGATAGCTGCTTTTTTGTAGTGGGTTTCTCTTTGCTCTTCGCCTTTTCTCTTTTATATGATTCAATTCTAGACGTTGCTTGGTCGTTGTCAACATACAGAAACTGGCCAATTCTGACTTTGTCGGTTTCTCCAAGGATTTTCCTAAGTGTCTTTGCACTTACCCCAGAATCTACTTGTAGCAGTTGAATTTTAGTTAAATTCGATGGTGGAAGTGGATGTGGAAGTGGAGCCACTTTCTTTTTTTTCTTTCGATCTACTTCTCTTCTCTCTTGCTGTTCTTGGGGTGTCTTCTTTCGTCTTCTTTTGAGTGCTGCCTCTGTTCTTCTTTCCCTAGCTACTTGTTGGAGTTTATCCTCATACCATGTCGTATGTAAATATTTATCAGCTACTGGTGTTCTCGATCTCATTGGTTCGGCAGAAAACACAGTTACTTCACTTTCTCCTTCACCTTCATGTTGTATGGCTGTCCAGAGAGCATCAACGGGAGTTTTATTATCTAGTTCTTCAAAAGCTACTATAAGTTCTTCTTTTTGAAGAGCCGGAAAACGCAATAATTCAGTAGCGGTTGCTGCTTTTGGATCTGCTGCTATTTTTCGTAAAACCGTTTCGGCGCTTCTTACATCACGTGCAGTTTCTGGATCTCCTGCGGAAACAATTTTGCGAATTTGCTCAGTTGTATACCGTTTTGGATCTTCTTTATTCATGAGACTTAACACTATAGGGGATTTTTGGAAATTGTCAACTAATATGAGTCACTCTTCAGTACATATGGATAACGGACCTTGTGCCTCGTAAGTATTTTTCAGAGAAAAGCATTACTTCTCCACTCTAGTATTTAATAACTCTTTTAAGGATACAGCCGAAGCGTAATTCCTCGTAGCTTGCTACGAATCCCTTAAGATAAAAAGTTATTAAGGTTTTTAAGCTTTCTTGCGGAGACTAAAGACAAACCCGCGCCTAGGACCCCACTCATTGCCAGGCCTCGCCCAACCGCCACCCAACCAGGGAGCAGACTCATCGCGTTCAACGAGGAAGACACCGGGATTGCCACGGGAGTCGGCTAGTTGTTTTATGGCTATCCAATAGTAATCTCCTATAGGTTGATTTATTTCAGCAAGTCTCATGCGTGGTCCTACTTCGGCAGGACACAAGTCTAATCCTAATTCTTGTGCTTTTTTATACAGTTGATCAGTTGTTGCATAATTACTAAATCCTAAATCTCCAACTTTTAATCGTACTGTAGGAAGCATTTGTGCAACTGGAAGGGTTGTAAAATCAGGACTCCTCATCATATCTTGCGCATATGATGTTACCTCAACACCAGCTTGTTCAAGTTCGAGCTTTAGCTGCTCTTTTGTCTTTCCACCAATTTCAACTTCTTGTCTTCTGATTTTTCCTTCAGGGAATGAGGTATAAACATGCTCGATCTGATGCTCCTGCAGCCGGTCAAAAACGCCAAGCGCAAGTGGTCCAACATAAGCTTTGGTATCAGGTCTGATTTCGGAAGGAGTATGAGCAATTTGTGAAGGTTCACAAGCAAAAACAACCGGCATATCTTCTTCTGGATTTCTCTGACTTCTTAATTCTTCTATGCGTGGATCACGGCTATAGCCAAATCCTTGAATATGACAATCTACTTCATAAAGGAATGTTAGATCAGCTGCATCAAGTGGCTCTCCTTTTTGTGTTTTATGATCTATTTGTGTCAATCGCTTCATATCAGCTACTTTTTTCTGGTATGCTTTCCCGTCTGGAAATTCTTCTAATTTTTGTTCAACAATTGGCGCAACGTAAGGATCAAGATTTTGCTCCGGCGCAATACCTCGAACTTCGGCAATACCTGAGCCTTCCATCCGGATTGCTACTCGAGGGATAGTCGGCTTTATATCGCGATCATTGGAATAGTAAACATAAAAATCTCCCTCTTGCAGTTGGGCTTGAGCTGTTGATTCACCTGCTGTACACCAGCCCGTACCATGTCCTTGCAAAGACGTAACAAGTGGCATATGGTCTTCCCCTTGGTTAAACCTAATCCACTGACCCTGAGTATTTGTCAATCCTTCTGCATCCGCAGGAGTCACTTTCTCAATTGCCCAAGCGTAGAGCTTAGGAAAATTTTCTCCTTGAAGAAGTTTCTCAAATTGTTCTGCCTCTTGTGTTTCAAGTGTGGAAAGATCAATCTGTTGTCCCGTATATTTCTTATTAACTGCATCCAGTACATATGCTAATGCTTCTCGGTTAAGGTCTGGAAACGGTTTGGTTGTCCCTTTTGAACGTTGAGGATACATTTTCTTTTCCTTATCGAATTCGCCCATGGAAAGGACACTTCGAAGAGTCCAGTATTTTAAGCCATCTGAGTAGGGGGCATCAGGTGAAGATAAATAGTCAATCCATTTATCAAGACTTGACGTTTGATCCGCAACAACTGCTTCGGTATTTTGCCTTTTTAACTCCTCCCAATCTACTTGCTCTAAATCAGCTCCCTGCCCGCGTTCCCGTATAATTCGCCTCTGATTTTCCCAGTAACTCTCTGGAATCTCGTCTGGTTTTATGACATATTTTCTATGAAGGAGTCGCTTTATAGCATCCATACCATGTTCACGATCTTTCGGATCTTCCCGGTCTGTAATTTCATGGAAACGGTTTAGGTAGTTTTGAATACGGTCTAATGGGTTTTGAGGGACGCGTTCGCCAGTGCGACCCTCATGACGGCTGGCCGCAGCGTCTACTTCTGGGGCTTTATGTAAATTATATTTTTTCTTCAGTAATTGGTTAGCTCCGCCTGAATTTTCCATAAATTTTTTTTATAAATGTATGAGGATATATTATCAATTTTTTATCCTCTTGTCTACAATACAAAAAGAAATTCAATTATAATGATACTAATGAAGATTGCCAGATTAAAAAGAGTAGGTAGAGTTTTTAAATCAGAACTTAAGGTATATAAATTAGTGCTTAAAGATCCAAAGACTCCTTTTTCAGGAAAGTTATTTCTTGCATTGGCTGTTGGCTATGCGCTTATGCCTTTTGATCTTATTCCGGATTTTATT
>JBBSGT010000047.1:0-8741 GCA_038253825.1 Candidatus Levyibacteriota bacterium | reverse complement strand
ATCTGTTTCCCCAGTCCAATGAGATCTTTTCGCTCTTCGGGCAATAAAGAGAATGTTTTCATAGTGGAGAATTATTTTGAGGCTTTTTTGTGAAATTGTCAAATTTTACCGATATCTATTTTACGAGAGGTATACTCCTGATTTTATTTTCCTGCAATACATAAAACTAGCGCAAATTAGAATTATGAGTTAGGACGAAACTGATAATGTCTGAGACAAAACTCCCCACAAAAGGAACAACATTAATATTCTTTGCTATAATGCCGAGGATTGAAAAAATAAGTGCAAGACCAACTGTCGCGCCGAGTGCCCACGCGATACCCCCGAGAAAATTGTTGATGACAATTTCCTTTAGAGAAAGTCTACTTGCTCGTTCATATGGTTGAGTTTGTTCTGCCATGATTTGAGTATAGCAAATTATAAGCCAAGATCATCACTGACCGATTGCATGGCTTTGAGTGTTATTTCAATAAATTTTTCAAGAGGGATATTGAGTTTGCTTTCGCAATATAAAATTGCATTGCGATCAGCGCCTGCGGCAAAAGCTTTTTGGCCAAATTTTTTCTGCACTGATTCTACGGTAACAGATGCTAATTGCTTATCTGGTCTGACGAGTGCACAAGCTGTGATAAGTCCGGTTAGTTGATCACAAGCGGTAATTGACCAATCCATCAGACTTTGTGGTTCAGCTTTGGTCATGGTGTAGTTATGCGACCTGATAGCATACTCAATGTCCAGCGGCAATGCTACTTCCCCATTTTCAAAAAGCAGCATACCGTGTTTATCAAGTTGGTTTGACTCTTGCGCAACTTCATAATCGACATCATGCAAAAGACCTGTGATTCCCCACTTTTCTTCCTCATCAGGAGTTTGGTCATGTTTGATTGTAAGATGTCTATACAATGCTCTCATGGTCACCTCTGCGGCAAGAGAATGTTTGATGAGATTCTTATTTTTTAAATATTTGGTGAGAAGTTGATATGCCTCGTCTCTGATCATACGTCTATTATATAGCAAACTCTCTTTGTTTTCTCATTCCCAATTATGCATATTAAAAAGAACATGCTCTATTGTCTGTTTTTCTTCATGTGCTTCCATACGACGCTCTGTAAAATCTATCGCTTCTTGAAGTAACTGAATCTCCTTATCTAACAGACCATCCTGATTGTTTTTTCGTAGGAGTGCTAGAAATAACTTCATTTCTTTGTCTACTTTACCCTTACTTAATTTCTTCCATCGTTCTTCAAGTTCAGGTTCCTTAAGTGCATCCTTGGTTAGCGGGCTATTGGCAACAGCAATTTGATCCGCAATTTTTATAGTAACAAGTTCTAAATCTGGATTATTTCTATGCACTTTAATTATTTCATCGAAATATGGAGTTTTATCGTTCGGTTCAGGGTACAAAGGTTCTCCATCATCTTTATGACTTAAAGCGACGATCCCATCTGCAACTTCACTGAGAGCATGAGGAGAATCACTTGGGTGATGCGGCGTATTTTCGTGATAATCATGTCCCAGAGCTGTGACAAAAGTACCGAGTGATAACCTTCTCCATCCAACAGCGTGTGCGGAAAGAATAGTGACTTGGTAAGCATGATTAATCTCAGCTTCATCCGTAAACTTCCTTGGTCCCTCATATTGTTCTTCTAATGTTCTTACAACTGCCCCGACTACTGGCAAAGATACCTGTGGGACGCTATCTGCAATGGCAAAGACATTGTCTCGTAATACAGCTGTATCACGTGTATTTAGTATATTTACTGCTGCAAACCAAAACGGACCATCAAGACGTTCACGTTCCAATTTTCTTCTTTGGGTAATACTTTGTTCACCAGATACTGACGCTGGCCTGTCCGGTGTTTTAGGCATAATGACAAAAGAAAAAGACCTTACGAATGAAAGGTTAGTGGAAATGTAGAGACTCACTATACAACTGTGGGCCCAAGAAGAGTCGAACTTCTGACCTTTGCAATGTCAATGCAACGCTCTAACCAACTGAGCTATGAGCCCTAAATAGTTCTGAGTTAGTTGATTATGAGTTATGGGAAAGTAAGATAACCAACAATGAACTCGTTTGGAAATTATAGCATATTATTTTACACTTATTCGGCTTGAACTATTCTTTCACAAAATTGAGCGGCTTTCATCAGCTCATCGATATCGACGTATTCGCGTTTTGTATGCATGTTAAACGTTCCGACTCCTAAGCAAATTGCGTCAATGCCATGATGCTGAAATATATTGACATCAGTTCCTCCACCAGAGGCATAGAGATTAGGTTGTAGTTTTAATTCTTTTAATGTAGCTACTATTTTTTGGAGCATCGGATGATCTTTGGAAAATAAGTAAGGATCAAATTCTCTTATGATAGCAAGTTCAATTTTAGCTTCTGGATAGTTCGCTCTTACTTTTTCAACAATATCTTGAAAGTGCAAAGAATGGTTTGCTAATTTCTGTATATTACGACTGCGAATTTCTCCTTCGAAATGCGCTGTTTCTGGGACAGCACTTCGTGCGCTTCCTCCTGCAATATTTCCAATATTTGCAGTAGTCTCTTCATCGATTCTGCCAAGTTGTAATTGTGAGATAATTTCAGAGGCGATCCTTATTGCTGAGATACCGTTCTCTGGCTCAACGCCTGCATGAGCTGATCTGCCGGTAACAGTAACATCGATTTGATTGTATCCCGGCGCGCCAATAATGACATTGGTAATTGACTCTTCACCATCAAAAGTAATTCCTTTTTTTGCCCGCAGCAGACTGTAGTCAAGATGCTTTGCTCCAAGCACACCAAGTTCTTCACCAAGTGTCAAAACAACATCAAGCGGTGGATGCGGTTTCTTATCTTCCTTTAGTGATGTTAATGTTTCAAGAATGACAGCTATACCGGATTTCGGATCACCACCAAGAACTGTTGTTCCATCGGTTACGATTTTATTTCCTTCCAAGTGTGGTTTAATATTTCTCCCAGGTTCTACTGTATCTAAATGGCAGTTAAGCAGTATCGGTTTACCTTCACCCGCAAAGTATGCAAAAAGATTGCCATAACTGTCCAATTTAATTTGAGCACCTAGTGATTCTAATTTTTTTGCGCAATAATCACGAAAGACCGCTTCGTGATTTGAAGGACTATCTATTTGGACGAGTTCCATGAGGGTTTGGACTAATCGGTTCTGATTTAACATAAGATTATTTTATCATAGTCTCTTTTGCATCAATTTCCAGCAGGAATTTTTTGAGAATTTGATAGTAATCACCAAGACTTTTGATATCCACCCATTCCTCGTTATGGTGCTGATTTTCTCCGATCGGGCCGAATTCTACCCCATCATTATTAACATTTGAATAATAGCGAGCATCAGAAGTTGCATGCTGTTTTCGCAACTCTAAGTCTCTGTGTAATATACTCTGGCCTATTCGCTGCAAAGATCTTATATATTCATTGTTGCTATTTGTCTCATGAGGCATAGTATGAAAGACGACTTCTGTCGTTATTCCTTCTGGTAATAATTTCTGAATATTTTGAATAATTACTTTCTTCTCTTGCGGGATATATCTAACATCAAGCAGCACTTCACAATTGTCTGGAGTAATGGTATGTTTTGATGAATTTGTTGTTTGGATATGCGTTACGTTAATTGTTGTTTTGTAAGCTTCTGCCTTGGGCAACGGATAGGCCTTATAAATTGCATCAAGCGCTTCATATATTTTAAGAATAGCATTCTCCCCATTCCAAGGGTAAGCACTGTGCGACACCTTACCTTTAGCAATAAGCTTTAAATGTAACATTCCTTTTGCTTCATGTACAATGCGGAAATTACTTCCACATTCAGCTGTAATCACGAAATCTCCTCTTATGCCTTGTTGTATTTGGTACGCTGTCCCATTAATTCCTCCAGTTTCCTCGTCTGTAGTTAATTGTAATGCTAACGGATAACACACTTTATGAATAAGCTCTTTAAAGAGGATAATTTTTGCTGCAGATGCTGCTTTCATATCATATGCTCCTCTGCCATAGAGCTTTGTATCTTTTATGTAGGGCTCAAATTGCTCGGATGCACCAGGAACAACATCAAGATGAGCATTGAGAATAATTTTAAATCTGTTTGTACTTTTATCACGATTACTATAGAGCAAACTTGGTATGCTTTCAGAAGCAAAGGGCCGAAAGTTGATACCTGTTAATTGTGTTTCTGCAAATTTAAGAACCTCAACCGACTTTTCGATGTCTCCTGAGACAGAAGGGATTTTAATAAGTTTTTTGGCAACTTCAAGAATTGTATCAATTGGGATATCACTTTGAGTACTTTGTCTTTTCTTATTCATAAAATAGAATCCCTTACGTGCAGTTAACTGTACCGATGATTTTTTCCTCAAAGATATACATCCTTAGAGAGTGGCTATAGCTTCGATTTCAATCTTTGCATTCTTAGGAAGTTTGCTGACTTCTACTGTTGCACGAGCGGGTTTGCTCTGAGCAAAAACTGATTCATAGACTTTATTAAATGCTTGAAAATCATTGATGTTACTAAGATAACAAGTAGTTTTGACGACTTTTTCGAGTGAACTTTCCGCTGCTGTGAGAATCGCTTCTAAATTTTTCAAAACCTGTTTCGTTTGTTCTTCTATGGTACCATCGAGAAATTCTCCATCAATGGTTAAGGCAATTTGTCCGGAGCAAAAGACAAATTCTCCAGTTATAACTGCTTGAGAATATGGTCCGATTGCAGCAGGTGCTTTTTCTGTGTGTACTTTTTTCATACTAATAAATTATACACGATATCTTCACTTTCAATTTTACGATATCGTAATTGCATTGTATCCATCTTTTCCATAAGCGGTTTCAGATCTGTTTTCTTTTTCAGCTCAATTCCCACCAGCGCAGGTCCTTTTTCCCGATTTGTTTTCTTTACATATTCGAACAACACAATATCATCATTTGGTCCAAGTGCTTCATTGAGAAATCCTCTGAGTTGTCCTGGTTTTTGCGCAAACTGAATAATGAAATAATGTTTGAGCCCCAGGTAAACAAGACTACGTTCCATGATGTCCGGGTATCTTAAAATATCATTATTTCCCCCACTAAGGATACAAACCACTGTCTTATTTTTTATTACATTAGCGATATTATCCAGTGCAGCAATAGATAATGCTCCTGCTGGCTCTGCGATTATCCCATCACTCTGATATAATTCGATCATCGTCGTACAAACTTTTCCTTCAGGAATAACAACTATATCGTCGATTATATTTGTGCAAATTTCGTATGTTATTCCGCCGACTTTCATTACCGCCGCTCCGTCGACAAATGGATCTATCTTCTCCAGTTTTGTCACTTCGCCATGATGTAACGCTTTTTTCATTGACGCTGCACCTTGCGGTTCGCATCCGACTACTGAAATATAAGGATTTTTACTTTTTAGGTAGGAACCTACCCCTGAAATCAATCCGCCGCCACCAATGGGCACGACGACAACATCTATATTTTCAAGTTGCTGACAAATTTCCTTACCGACGGTTCCTTGTCCGGCAATGACATCCGTGTCATCAAAAGGATGAATATACACTGCTTTTTCTTTTTTGCCGTATTCCACAGATGCAGTATAAGCATCATCAAATATTTCCCCAGTAAGGTGAACAGTTATATATTCACCACCAAATTGTTTTACTTTATCCATTTTCTGAGTAGGTGTTATTCGAGGCATAAAAATTGCACCTTTAATTTTTAATTCAAAACAACTTCTCGCAACTCCTTGGGCATGATTGCCTGCACTTGCACACACAATACCGCGCTTTTTCTCTGCTTCGTTGAGGGAGCTGATTTTATTATAGGCACCGCGAATTTTGAAAGAGCGTACTTCCTGGAGATCTTCACGCTTAATATAAATGTTAGCATGATATTTTTGTGACAATCTGGATGAATACTGGAGAGGGGTTTCTCTAATAAGTTTGCTTATGCGTAAAGCTGCATCTTCAACTTGGTCTGTAAGTTTTTGTTGGCCTTTCATAGTATTTTTGATCTATTTAAATCCATAAAAAAACCGCCTTTTGGCGGTATTGATTATCGGCAATAATCAATCCGCGTTAGCGGTTAATAATTGCAATAGAGATGAAAGATACGAAACATTTTGTCACAATAAATATTGTATGACAATAGAGAGACAAAGTCAATGAAGCTTAACCTGCGGAATTCATAATTGTTGTTCTCTCACCGGCTTGATGCATCTTCCCATTGCTTACATCATAGGTTATTTTTTTACCCCCTTTGCCTTTGACAGCGTTGAGCCATGCCCCTGAATCTTCAACTTTCTGTCGAGCTTGCCTAATCACAATAAGCATCCATTCAAGAAAGTTCTGTTGATATTTTCCAACAGTCGGGGTCGAATTATCCACACCTACATCTGCAAATTGGAGTTTGAGTTCTTGCGTGGAAGCAACCAGTTTTGCCAATTCCTGTTTAATTTGTGCGATATTACTATTCATTTCTCGCGTCTCACTTCTTGAAGCATTTTTACCACTATCGACAATTTCTCGACTATAATTTATGTGAGCTTCTCGATGGTCTGCTTTCTCTACATGTGCTTTCGGTTTTTCTGCTGAGGTACTTTTATGTAATAAGAAATTGAAGATCTCGACAGGATCATTCGCATTTTTGGGTGATTCTTTTTCGGCGTGATGGTTTGCTTCTTTTGGTTGGGCTTTTGATTCGAGTTTTAGGCCTAGAAGCTGTTGTAAGAATGCCTTTCCTGATAATTCCGCTTCATCTTTAGCACCCTTTGCAGCATAATTCCCCAAGGAATGTAGATATTCTCGCCCTGTTTCAATCGGATCAGCAAATGATTTGTTTGTTTTCGTGGCCCCCATAGCTATAGGACTTATATCACAAATTCATTAAAAAATCAAGCGTCTTTTGTTGTCTGAGAATACCGGCGAGAAGGTATTTATTAGACTCCATTTGTTGGCGTTCTGCAGGATCTTTAGCCTTTAGAATAGCTTCTTCGATTTCCTTGTCTTCAATAGTTACTTTCTCAAGTTCGGCAATTTTTTGCAAAATAAATTCAAGTTTGATATCATCTTCAGCGCGTTTTGCATATTCAGCTCTGAGATCTTCTGGTTTTCGGTTGGTTGTACTAAGGTATTGATCCAAACTCAATCCTAAACGTTTGATATCATTAAGGAGTTGAGAAAGCAAACGATCTGCTTCTTGCTCAACAAGTACGGATGGAATTTGTACTTTGGCATCCGCCAATATCGCTTTCATAACTTCATCAAGATTTGGCTTCTTTGCCTCATTCTCTTTACCCGGAATAATTATCTTACTTTTTGCAGTGAGCTTCTTGACATTTTCCTTATAATTTCCCGGATTAACTTCAGGCATTTCGCATGTCAAAGCATAAAATATCCAATCCTGCCCTTCCTCAATTTTTTCAATATGCATTTTGGGATTCATGATGGGGTTGAGTTTGTTTTCCTGTACTGCTTCCATGTAGGCTTGAGGAAGTAATCGTTTCAGAATTTCTTCCCGGATAGCTTCAGGATTGAGGTGTGTTGCTGCCATTTCTTTTGGAGCTTTACCTTTGCGGAAACCTGGCACATTTGCTTGTTTTGCTAAATCGTCGATAACGACAGTACCTGCCTCAGCGATTTTATCCTGTGATAAAGTAATTGTTATTTTAATTGTGCCGTCTTTTTCGCGCTCAAATTTTGTGAGCGGCTTTTGGCCTGGTTGTGTTTTTACTTTTGCTTCTGCCATGGTTATATCAAAAATTACTGCGGTGCGGGCGAGAGGACTCGAACCTCCACACCTTTTGGGCACAAGTTCCTAAAACTTGCGTGTCTACCATTTCACCACGCCCGCGTATCGGGTAACTTTAGCCATATTATACTGGATTTAGAGTGAAATAGAAAGTGTTGGATTTGCCGTTCGCTTTACATATTGATCACCATATGTATCAATTTGATTCATATAATTTTGTACTTTGTAGGCCCATGCTGGATCTGCAGCGTATGTTGCTCCAATACTATATATATTAGTTGCGCCACGTTGATTCATATACTCTTGTCGTAAAGCCGTACTGACGGTGGTAATCCCATCATCCCATGAATTAAAGTATCGTACATTGTTACCATAGACACCAAATCCCCATCCATTATATGAAGATCCTGGAATTTGAATACCAAATTGTGATTCTACACCTGAAATAGCTGCCACCATTCTCCAGTCAATATTATTCGCATCAGCTTGTTTTATCAACGTATCAGCGTGATCAGCCAATGGTGAATTATTTTGTTCAAGATAGGATTGCAAAATTTCGCCGCGATGATCTTTCTCCGCGATATGCGGAGTAAGCGCTACCGATTGAGGAACTGCGAAGAATGCAGAAACCCCCTTTGTATCGGTGGCATATGCTGGTGTGGGGAAGACCGCAGTAAGGAGGAATAGTACTGCGAGAAGAAGAATTGTTGTTCTTCTTTTCATAAGCTTTATTTTTTGGCTTACATAGTGCAGTCAAACAACTGAACTATTTTTGCCATAAAAAAATCCTCACGTAAGTGTTTTGGGCACATACCTGAGGATCTAATGCACAGTATATCATATAACTATAGGATTGTCAAGGGTATCCAGCCAATATGCCAGGTAGGTTAGTGGACATTTGCAGTGAGGATTGCCGGGGATAATTGTCCAGTAAGAAGACCATTGAGCGTTTGAAATACGTCTCGTCCTTGTTTCTGGGCAGTTT
>JBBSGT010000046.1:0-9018 GCA_038253825.1 Candidatus Levyibacteriota bacterium | reverse complement strand
AGAGAGAAATGAAAAAGCACGAATAGAATCGTGAAGGGATAACTATGGAAAAAATATCATATAGATCAAAGCTAAACTGAAATAACACTTGCTTTTTGACACCGTACTATTTGGGAGTTGACTATTATATAGATTGCAAAGAGGTTATAACTCCGTTGATCGACTGGTTAGTTTAGTCAACGATATGCTTAATATTTCTCGCATCGAATCAGGACGTATTTCGGTTGAAATGAAATCATTCGATTTGATCCATACTCAGTTCTGATATACTTGATAACAGTTTATATTTTGCATTTTTGTCTCTGGAACTTCATAATACAAACAGATGTTAATTGTTTTTTACGTACTCATTTTTGTCTTTGGTTGCGCAATCGGAAGTTTCCTGGGAGTTGTCGTGGACAGATTAGTAAAGAAGGAGTCAATACTCAAAGGCAGATCTCATTGTGATCATTGTAGACATAATTTGCACCCGTTGGATTTGATTCCGATTGTTTCTTTTTTCCTGCTTAAAGGAAAATGTCATTATTGTCACACAAAGCTCAGTTGGAATTATCCTTTAATAGAACTTGTGACAGGTGCAAGTTTTGTGATAGCTGCATTTGCCATCTTTCAGTTCTCAACTGTACTGATAACTGATATTGATTACCAGTTGCTCGTAATGTATTATTTCGCTTTGGTGAGTGCTTTAATTGCTATCTTTTTTACTGATTTGCGCTTTGGCATTATTCCCTTCAAACTAGTTGGCTTCGCACTTGTACTTGCAATTTTTTGGTATCTGCTCCTTCCTTCTCTTTACTATTCTCCCCTAGCCAAACAACTTCTAGGTTTGCAAATTAGTTTACTTAACGTCATTGCTTCAGCTTTTTGTTCAGCGGGTTTATTCTTTTTATTATTTTACTTTACCAAAGGAAGGGGTATGGGATTTGGGGATGTTGTGTATGCGTTTTTGATGGGTTTTACGCTTGGTTTTCCAAAAGTTTTGCTCGGACTTTATATTGCATTTATTTCAGGAGCAATTATTTCACTGCTTCTTGTGATTTTGAAGAAAAAGAAATTGCGGGGTGGGACAATTCCTTTCGGTCCGTTTCTGGTTTTTGGAACTGTTGTAAGTCTCCTCTGGGGTAATATATTGGTAAGCTATATCATGCATTATTTCATTGTGTAGCAGCTCATTGATAATTGAGCAGCGAATGGTAATAATAGAGAGAGATGAGAAAATTATTGCCTTCTTCCACACCTCGGGGATTTACACTTGTTGAAATGCTTGTCGTCATTGCACTGCTTGGAGTTATTGCTACGGCAATAATCATCGGTATTAATCCTGTTGCCCAAATTAATAAAACGAATGATGCACATCGGAAATCTGATCTATCAGCTATTCAGAAAGCACTAGAACTTTACTACCAAGATAATGGCAATTATCCTCCGTCATCTGCCGATTTCAAAATTTATATCAATTCAACGGCAATCAGTTGGGGCAGCTCATGGTCTCCTTATATTACGAAACTACCGAAAGATACTAGTCCTACCAATACTTATATTTACTATTCTCCTGCTTCAGGCAATGGACAAACGTATTATATCTATGCTAATTTACAAAGAGGTAGTAACGATCCACAATCATGCAATAATGGAGCTGCATGTACAAGTTTGGCTCAAGGATCTTCAGGATTTCCTACCGCGACAGCTTGTGGTGGAACATGTAACTATGGCGTTTCAAGTCCTAATGTCTCACCATAATATATGCATATGAGAAAAGGCTTTACCTTAATTGAATTACTTATTGTTTTGGCTATTATTGGCACGTTGACGTCATTTCTGATGGCCAATCTTCTTGGAGCACGAAGTCGGGCGCGAGATGGTCAAAGAAAGTCAGATTTACGCCAAATTCAAGTTGCATTAGAACAATATCGTGCGGATCAGAGTTCATATCCACCTGCTCCGCTTCCTGTTTGTGGATCAAGTTTGACTAATAACGGCGTATCATATATGCAGAAAGTTCCTTGTGATCCGTCCAATACAGGACAATTCGTATACAGTTATACGACAACAGGTTCAAATTATCGATTAATTACGTGTCTGGAAAATGTGAATGATCAACAAAAAGACCAAGTGGACAATACTACCTATTGTGCAGGCAACAGCGCAAATTGGTCCTACACACTGACGAACCCATAACAGAAGTGAGAAATTATGAATAATTTAAATGTATATAATAAGTATAAGGAAGTAAAAAAAAAGTTCCTACTTCCCGTCTCCCACTTCCCACTTAGGATTCTGAGGGGTTTTACTCTTATCGAGCTCCTAGTTGTTATTGCAATGATGGCAGTTCTGACTTCCCTCGGTGTTGCATCATATTCATCTTATAATAATGCCCAAGTTATGCAAACAGCAGCAGCAGATGTAGTAAATATGCTCAATACGGCAAAATCCCAGGCAATTTCGCAGGTTAAGCCTACTGACTGTGGAGATAATCCTTTGAGTAGTTATCAAGTAACAATTGATGCTGTGCAACAGCAATATACCCTTTCCGCTGTTTGCGGCACCGATACAATAGTTACCTATCCAAGTGTTACCCCAAGCGCTAGTCCAAGTGTTAGCCCAAGTATCGATCCAAGTGTTAGCCCAATCGTTAGTCCAGGTATTAGTCCAAGCGCAGGCCCTAGTAACGATCCTGGTGTAGTTACCAGTAAACCACATACGGTTACCATTACTACGCATCCTTTACCTGCCCAGGTTGATTTTGACACTACTTCTTCGTCACTAATCTTATTTGCAATTTCCACCGGTACTGTTACTTCACCCCAAACTGTTATTATAACGGGATATGGCAAGACGAAAACTATTACTATCACCCCAACAGGAAATATCTCTGAAAATTGAAAGCTAAAGGTTGAGAGTTGAGAATTAAGGATTGAAAGTTGATAATAGAGTAAGATGAGAAAATTTATAAAAAAATTCTTCATTCTTTATTCTCCATTCTTTACTCAAAAAGGGCAGTCTCTTATAGAGGCTATTGGTGCTTTGGCAATCATTGCAATTGTTGTTACGGCGATTGCTGTTGCTATCACGACGGCTCTGAGTAATACAAAATATAATCAGGATGAGACTCTTACCACCAAATATGCGCAACAAGGATCTGAAATTGTACGTCAAATTCGGGACAAAGATTACAATGGGTTTAAGAATATAAGCGGTATTTACTGCCTCGCAAAAAATCAGATGACACTCGGCTCTGTTCAATCCGAATGCGCGAGTCCCAATGTCGATTCATTTATCAGGTCAATTCAGATAGAACAAATTCCAGGTTGTGCCATCAATGTCGCTAAAGTGACGGTCGCAGTATCATTTACAGATAGTAAGTGCCCAAACAATGCATTCTGTCATAGTGTGACCAATACTTCTTGTCTCTCAACAATAAATCCGATCCAAGGACCATAACAAAGTAGAAGGTGTGAAGTAGGAAGTGAGAAGTATATAATAAAATGATGAATCAGAAGGGTTTTACACTTATTGAGCTGCTTACGGTGCTTACTATTTTGGGTGTGATCGGTACTATTGTTGTCGCTATTGTAACTATGACACTTCGGGGATCAAAAAAATCAGACATGCTCGAGAATGCTAGGCAAAATGGCGACACTGCCCTATCGCAAATGGTAAAAGGCATTCGTTATGCCGATAGTATGAACAATCCTGCTTCTTGCGTTGGTACGACAACTGTGTCATCAATTACGTTTACTTCATTGTCTGACAATGCCCAAACTACTTATGCCTGTGCAAATAATACAATTTCCTCCAACAGTGCATCTCTGATCGACACGAGCACGCTTACCGTGACAAATTGCTCTTTTGTCTGTTCGCAATCTTCAGTAACGGTTCCACCAACTATAACCATCCAATATACTCTTAGTCCAAAAACTGCAAGCAGTCTCGTTGAAAATAATTTTACCGTACCTTTCCAAAGCAGCGTGACAATGAGAAATTTTCAATAAGTCGCTTACTAACTCGGGGATTGCTGAAGCTTCCTAATTGACACCTTATGGCTACCTTGTTACGATTAATGTGGATAGTTGTCTATGAAAGAATATCAGCGGGGACAAATTTTGCTTATAGTTGTTTTAGTTATGGTAACCGCACTTACGATCGGTTTATCGGTTGCTGCTCGAACAATTAACAATACACGTACTTCTCAAGAAGCGGAAAATTCAGAGAAGGCTTTTTCTGCAGCTGAAGCAGGTATTGAGCAATCACTTACCAATAGCAATTCTGTATCAGGAGCATTTACCAATAATACATCCTACAAAACTACCGTAATGACTATCTCAGGGACTGAATTCTCTCTCAACAATGGTTCATCTATTTTTAAGGACGATTCTACAGATTTATGGTTATCGATATATCCGGGTTATACGAGTCCAAGGAGTGGGAACATTACTTTCTATTGGGGTCAACCGGCGGATACCTGTACAACTTCTGAAACAACCGGCACACTTGCTGCCTTAGAACTCATTGTACTTACCGGTACAAAAGCCAATCCCCAAGTTTCTCGTTACTCAGTAGATCCATGCTCTCAGCGAAGTCTGAGTAATAATTTTGAATTTGTACCTTCAGGGGGCGGGACAATAGCCGGGAGAACATATAGTTATAAAAAGACTATTAACGTAACATCTGGTTTGCTTATTCGAGTAATACCTCTTTACGGTTCTACAACAATGGGAGTCGCAGGCTGTGACGCAGCCAATGCTAACTGTTCGGCACTTCCTTCTCAAGGTACACTTATTACCTCGGTTGGAATATCTGATACAACGCAGCGTAAATTAGTCAGCTACCGTCAGTATCCGAAGTTACCCATCGAAATTTTTCCGTATAGTTTTTTTGCGCCAAAATAATATGAGAAGTAATGCATTTGGTCTCGATATCGGAACAGCAACTACTAAAGTAGTTTGGCTTGATCGTGAGAATGATGCAATTTCTTATGCAAGTTCTCTGACTGTACCTACTCCGCAGCAAGGGATACAATCAGAGTCACCTTTTGATCATCAGGAGATGGCGCAGATAATTAACAAGTTGGTGATTGATGCAAAGATAACTACCAACAATGTTAATATCGCTCTACCGGAGAATCATGCCTTCACAAAGGTCATTGAAATGCCTGTGTTGTCCGACAGTGAACTTTCAAGTGCAATTTATTGGGAGGCAGAGCAATATATTCCTGTTCCGCTGGATACGGTAACGCTAGCTTGGAATAAACTGCGAATAATAAAAAGCACGCTTCCTGAAGAAAAGATGCAGGTTCTTTTGGTCGCTGCTCCGAAAGAACTTATAAAGCGATATCAGACAATACTTGATATTGCCGGTCTCTCAATTGTCTCAGTTGAGACAGAGATCTTATCTGTTATCCGAAGTATTTTATCCACCAAGAATGCCCCGACTTCACTGGTGGCCAATATTGGCACAATGAGTACATCACTTGCGATCGTAAAGAACGGATTGCTCGTTTTTAATTATTCTGTTCCGCTCGGCGGTGTCGCATTAACTCGTGCTATTGCTTCGGATTTTGGACTGCAACTTGCTCAGGCAGAAGAATATAAACGGGTTTATGGACTGTCGGATAAAAATTTTGGCGGCAAAGTGGGACAAGCGATTCAGCCAATTTTGATATCACTGCTTACTGAGGTAAAAAAGGCAATGACATTTTATACAGAAAAATATGCCAGTGATTCTCCTATTACACAAATCTTGCTTACCGGTGGTGGATCAAATTTGCCGGGTCTGGGAGTCTATTTTGCGCAAAATGTCGGGATAGAAGCTGTTATTTCCAATCCATGGAAAATGCTCAATATTCAAGGCGTACCAAAAGCAGTTGAAAGTAAAGGTCCAGAGTATTCTGTAGCTGTAGGTTTGGCATTAAAAGAAGAAGAATAGCAATTTGTCCCTGAATTTGATTCAGGATCTCAAACAATGAGTTTTAGATAACTATCTATGAACGAAGGAATTAATCTTTTAGATCAAGGGAAAAAAAATAAAAAATCGACGGCAATGCTTCGATTGGAAGGCATGCGGCTATTTGCGAGTAGTTTATTATTTATCGTTTCTGCGGCATCGATAATATTATTTATTCTTGTCGCTATTTCCCCCCTGCCGGTATTGCAAAAACAAGAGCACTCGCTCGAGTTAACGTTATCTACTTCCAAAGAGGATATCGCAAAATTAGCATATGTCAACGAACGAACCACATCCATCAATGAAGTGCTTTCAAAGAGGCAATCACTTGATCAAACACTCGGGTTATTACAAACCAAACTTCCAAGTGATGCAAAGGTAACCGCACTAAAGGCTGATAAAAATATTCTTACCGTAACCGTTCAGAGCAAGTCTCTGCAATCGCTTGATGTCTTTCTCAACAGTGTTATTAGCTTTGTTCAGGCAAAAACCGCATTTTCGCAAGTCACTTTAAATGAACTTACCTCCAATGATGTCGATAATGTCTTTTCAATGACACTCAATCTTGTGCTTTTGTAATTATGAAAAATGATGATGGTTGGATAGGGAAAAAAGGATTTCGATACTGGTATTATCGATATCGTGATTCGCAATACTATGCGCTCAGTATTATCAGCGTAACGATTGTTGTGTGTCTTGTGCTACTGTTTAATGTTATTCTTCCTGAAATTTCTAATTGGTTTTCTATCCGAAAAGAAGTTATAGCGACTCAAGCGAAAATTGCTACGTTGCAAAGCAATATCAGTTTTATAAATAATTTGGATAAAGGGACGCTTAATCAACAATTGAATATCGCAGCATCTGCCTTGCCTCCTCAGAAAGATTTCGGGCCTATGCTCAATGCAATCTCAAGTGCCGCTCTTTTCTCAGGTGTCGCACTGAATGATTACACCTTTGAGGTTGGAAGTGTTGCCTCATCCAAAGGACAACTCACGGATGTTCGATATAAAGGTATAGCTGTCATTAAAATTACGCTTATTATCAGTGGTTCACTCGATAATGTGAGAAGATTTATTTCATCCCTTGAAAAGAGTATTCCGATTGCAGAAGTCACCAATATTGATGGGAGTGGAGAGAATGTTTCGGTCAGTGTGCAATTTTATCAAAAACCTTTTCCGAAAGTTGCTGTATCAGGTGATCGACAACTACAGCCAATATCTGCGGAAAAACTTGGTCTCTTGCAGCAATTACAAACCTGGAAACAAGCGTCTGCAATAAATAATACGGTCACTGTCCCTGCTTCTAATGCTGCGATTCCTCTTTTTTAAGTAGATCAGGACGGACACTCTGTGTCTTCTCCAGAGCTTTTTCTGCTCGCCAAATATCGATTGCTTTATGATTACCAGAAAGTAAGATTTCTGGGACATCATGGCCATCGTATATACGTGGTTTTGTGTAATGTGGATATTCAAGCAAATGATTATTCATTTCAGAGAACGATTCATCTTCTGTCGCACCTTGCGTAATGACTCCATCAATTAATCGGATAACGCTGTCAGCAATCAGCATGGCCGGCAATTCACCACCTGTCAGGACAAAGTCCCCGATAGATACTTCTTCGTCGATATAGCTTCGTATGCGGTCATCAACGCCTTCGTAATGCCCACAGATAATTATCAGATGATCTAACTGAGAGTAATCTTTTGCCGTGTTTTGCCGGTAGGTTTTTCCTGAAGCGCTCGTGAGAATAATTTTTTGTTTTGATATTTTACTCTTCGTTCCCTGTGCGAAGTTTTTTTTAACGTGTTCAAGTGCAGCATGGAGGACATCAATTTTTAAAACCATACCTCCTCCCCCACCATACGGTGTATCATCTACCATTTTGTGAGAACCAATACCAAAATCGCGGATGTTTATAAATTCCACCGTAACAAGTTGTTTTTCTTGCGCTCTTTTCAGAATCGAATGCTCAAATGGCCCGGTGAGCATTTCAGGAAAGAGCGTTAAAATTGAAATTTTCATAGGTGTATTGTAGCAGATTTATCGGCACGTCTTTACATTAAGCATGGCGAGGGTTTGTCTATCATAGGAAATAAGTCGTGGCATATGACATTGGTTATTCAGAATCTCGGTAGTACTTTGCTTCAGGATAGTAAGATACTGCAAATTATAGGTAATCCCGTCTCTTCCATCTAGTTTTTCTTTTAAATAAAATGCTTCATTAAAAATTCTTGTTTTTGGCCAGACAAGATCGGATACAGGATCAACCGAATGTGCCATACTCAGAAATGCTATAAAAATAAGAAGCAGAATACTAAAGTATTTAAAATGGGCTTGTAATGCACCGTAGCTTGCAAAGAGATATAAAAAAGGAAGAAGCGGTAAGGTATAGCGGTTGATTGTCCAAGTCTGAAAAGAGAGAACAAGCACACAAAATACCAAGGCTACTATTCCAATTGCATATATTTCCTTTCTTTGCTTCTTTTTTCTGAGAAAAAGAAATGTTAGCATGGCAAAAATTGTATAAATCCAGTTAAAATTGAAAATGAAAAGATGAAGCCAATTTTCATAAGCAAACTGATTCAAAAAATTTAAGCTTATCAGATTGAAATAGATGGTGTACACGCTTCCACGTGAAGCAGTAGCGCTAAAATTATATGCATTCCAAAGCGTATGCCCTGTAAATGTCAGTATGCCTATCCACACAAATAAAGTAACACTTGGTATGAGTAGAGGCAAAAGCCGTTTTTTTTTCTGAAAAAGCTCTACGATCACAAGACCGAGCGTAAGAAAGACGGCTGTTTCTTTTGTTAAAACAGCTAGTGAAGCAAAAAACGCATAGAACTTATACTGAGATTTTACATAAAACATGAACGCGAGAAGAAACATTACCGTAACAATAAAATCATTAATGCTGAATTCCCCAACAGAGAGATATACCATTCAGAAATTGATTATCGGTATTTAAGCAGTAAGTTTCACCAAATGTAAATCAGTACCAATAAACTGTCTGAGCCGCGTTTCATACTGATTAAAGTTATCAAAGAATTGATGGATGTCATATTCGAACTCTTT
>JBBSGT010000045.1:0-9038 GCA_038253825.1 Candidatus Levyibacteriota bacterium | reverse complement strand
AGAGAGAAATGAAAAAGCACGAATAGAATCGTGAAGGGATAACTATGGAAAAAATATCATATAGATCAAAGCTAAACTGAAATAACACTTGCTTTTTGACACCGTACTATTTGGGAGTTGACTATTATATAGATTGCAAAATACTTAATTCCTATTAATCGGCATTACAGGCCAGAGCGTAAAGAAATATTTGGAATGAAACATCAAAAGAAGAGGATACTACTTAAAGTAAAAATTCTAAGAAATCTTCTTTATCGTATATTTCACTTTACCAGTTGGTAAATTCACCTCAAACGTATCTCCCACTTTTCCCCCTTCAATTGCCCGGCCGATAGGGGAGAGAAGTGATAACTTTTTCTCACTTGGATTTGCTTCAAGATCACCAACAAATTGATAGATTAGCTCTCGATCTCCATTGGTAAAGGTAACCGTGTTACCGATACTGACACCACCACCCGTGTTCTCGTCAATAATCTTACCAACTTTCAAATGGTAGGAAACTCGCATGATACTTGCATCAATAGAGCGTAACTTTGCCTTTGAAGCTTGATAATAGCCGTTTTCTTTCAGATCTCCCATCTCTCGCGCTTTTGAGACATCTTCAACCACAGCCGGACGTGAGGCACGCAGCTCTTCGAGCTCTTTTTTAAGGTCTTCATAACCTTTTTTGGTAAATCGTATGCTATCCATGCTCTCTATTATATACTATGTGTATGGCTTTTTTTGTTTATATTGTTGAATGTGCCGACAAAACCTATTATATCGGCAGCACAAATAATATCGAGAAGAGAATTCTTCAGCATAATACGAAAAAAAGTGGGGCAAAATATACCAAGGGTAGGCGACCGGTCACGTTACGCTTTTTTGAAAAACACGAAACGCTTCATCAAGCGCGAGTTAGAGAGAATCAACTCAAAAAGCTCACGCGAAATGAAAAAAATAACCTTATCACCATATCCCAAACTTTTATTCTTTAAGCATTTTCTTACAAAGATATTAAGCTCATCGTTTATCATTAACTTGTGAATAACAATCCTCCCAAATACTTACTGAGACAACTTAACCGAATATATCGTTCAATCAGTCATCCATATACCTCTCTGTTTATCCTGGTTATTATTATTGGTTGGTTTATGGCAGGAGGTACTGTTCATTTTAATCAAACGTGGTATAAGTGGTTTCATATATTTGAAATGACAGTAACTTTACTGATGATTTTTATCATTGAAAGTACTGTTGAAGCAGACAACAGGGCGATGCAAGAAAAGCTGGATGAAATTATCAAAAAACTTCCCCAAACGGATAATAATATAATCGGAATAGAAAAAGAATATAAAGGGGAAGAAGATTAGTCTACTTTTGGTTTTGCAGTCGGTTATAAACTCCGACTAATTCAGCTTCCTCGATAATATGTCTCTGCATTTTCTGAAGAACCATATCTTTGGTTACTCTTTCAGGATTATTCAAATCCAGCATTGTAGAAAGTGCGTACAATTTGAAAAAATACCGATGTTCGCGATCCGGAGGACAGGGAGGAGTAAAACCCAATTTACCGGTACCATTTAATCCCTCAATTCCGGGAGGTTTACTATTTTCTGAAATTTCTTTGACTGTTGGATCGATATTGTAAACAACCCAATGATCAAAGACACCGTCAGGTTTGAGATTTTTGGGGACATCAGGATCATCCATAAGTAAGACCAAACTTTTCGCTTCGGCAGGAACTGCCTCAAACTGCACTTCCGGATTGATTCCTTTGCCATCGCAGGTATACTGTTTTGGGATTGATTGTTTATTTGCAAATGCCTTACTGAGAATTTTCATAGTACCTATCTTTTCTTGCCTTATTGTAACTGAGGACTTCTTAAGAGTCGATGAATTTGGAGTAATAGTTTTGTGAGAGAAAAAGTAATAGAAACCAACACCTACAAGAAAAACAAAAATAATAATCAAACTAACTTTATTCATTTATCTGCTCTTTGACGACATCTGCTAATGCTTTAATAAAAAGTGTTGAAACATTGAGTGATTCAGTTCGCGCAAAGGTAATGCCATGCTCTTCTGCTTGTTCGCGCGCACCAATCCCGACATCATAGAGAATTTCGAGATGATCCGCTAAGAATTGAACAGGAGCAATCAACACATGCGTCTGTCGTTTTTTTTCAAGTTCAGGCATAACATCCGCAAAGTCTGGTTTGAGCCATTCTTCTGGTGTATGACCTGCACTTTGATAACAAAACATCCAACGGTCTTTTGGAAGTCCTGCTTCTTTTGCGATTGCTGCTGCGGTTTCCTTCAAATCATCAATGTAGTGTGGTTCTTTATCGATGACGCGCTTGGGCATGCTGTGTGCCGAAAACAACACCGGTATTGTTGATTGGACATCCTTTGGCATTTTCTGCAATGATTGGGTCACCCGCTGCGCCATTGCTTTGATAAAAAATGGCTGAAGATGCCAATCTTCTGCAATAGTTACGGTTAAATCTTTTTTATTTTGTTTCTTGACTGCTTCTTTCAGTTCTTTAAGATACCCGCTCATAATAATAGGAGAATATTGTGGAGACATAATAATACCGACGATATGTGTCACATCTTGTGCCAGTTCTGTTACAACTTCTTGAATAAAAGGCTGAGAAAAACGCATGCCGGCTGCTACCTTAAACGATAAAGTATCTTTATATTGTCTATTCAGTTCTTTTTCTAATGCAGCTGCTTGGTTTTGGGTGATTTCGATAATAGGAGACATGCCGATCAGTTCGTAACGTCTTTTGAACTCGTCAATATTTTCTTTATCTGCATCTTTACCTCCATACACATTTTTTAAATACTTAGGAACTTCATCAAGGGTAGATGGTGTCCCATATGTCATCAAAATAATACCAATTTTTTTTATTGTTTTCTCTATATTCATAGTATTTACTCATTTTCTTTTAGCCATTGCGCAACTTGGGGAGCAAAATAACTAATAATAATATCCGCACCCGCACGCTTAATGCCTATCAAAATTTCCATAGCGATGCGCTTTTCATCAATCCAACCATTTTGAGCAGCAGCTTTTACCATCGAATATTCACCACTGACGTTGTACGCAATAAGAGGTAAATTAAACTGTTGACGAGCTTTAGTAATAACGTCCATATACGCCAGTGCCGGTTTAACCATAATCATATCAGCTCCTTCTTGAATATCCAATCTTATTTCCTCCATAGCTTCTCGTACATTTGGCGGATCCATTTGATATGCTTTCCGATCTCCAAACTGAGGCGCAGATTGTGCTGCTTCTCGAAATGGTCCATAAAATCCCGAAGCGTATTTGGCTGAGTAGCCCAGAATTGGCGTATTGGTAAATCCATTTTTATCCAAGATTTCACGAATTGAGCCCACTTGGTAATCCATCATATTGGAAGGGGCAACAATATCTGCTCCTGCTTCTTTATGCGATAATGCTGTTTTAGCGAGCAAAACCAATGATTCATCATTTTGGACATACCCATTCTTATCCAAAACTCCACAATGCCCATGACTCATATACTCACATAAACAAACATCACTAATTACAATTAACTCCGGAACTGCATTCTTAATAACTTTTATCGCTTTTTGCACAATTCCTTTTGGCGCATATGCTTGAGAACCCACTGTATCTTTTTCTGAAGGAATACCAAAAAGTAATACGGCAGGGATACCTAAGCTATAAATTCGCAAAGCCTCTTTCGCGAGATCATTTACTGGCCATTGAAAATTCCCGGGCATAGCAGAAATTTCTTTTGGTTGATTAACTTCCTCTGAAATAAAGAGGGGATAAATAAAATCCGTTATTGATAATTCTGTTTCACGAACAAAATGGCGAAGCTGCTCAGTTTGACGTAAACGTCGAGGTCGAATAGCTGGAAAAACTGTCATAATTTCCTCAATAGTACCGTTATTTTTTAAATAAAGCAACAGAGAAATCAGACTTTCTTCTTCTCATGCATTTGTACTATAATCAGTACGTTTCATGAATCAAACAAAAATTATTATTGGTACCCGAGGAAGCCAAATGGCCCTCAATCAAACAACCAGAATAAAAAATCTCTTACAACCCCTTGTGCCAAATACAGAAATTACCATAAAAATAATTGCAACAGAGGGAGACAAAAATATGAAACCCATTCCACTTGATACAATCGGAAAAGGCTGGTTTTCCAAAGAAATTGACAAACAACTGCTTGATGGCACTATTGATATTGCTGTTCATAGCTTAAAAGATCTTTTGGATATTATGACCAACGGCCTTGCAATTGTGGCAATTCCCAAGCGTGACGATCCTCGTGAAGCGCTTGTTGCACAAGATGGATTATCATTCCAAGACCTAAAAAAAGGAGCAATCATCGGCACCGATAGTCTGCGACGTAAAACGCAGATTTTAAATTTGAGACCAGATCTTGTCGTAAAAAGCGTCCGTGGTAACGTAAATCGGCGAATAGAAAAGTTAGATGCCGGAGAATATGATGCATTATTTTTGGCAGTTGCAGGATTAGAACGACTCGGGCTGGAAGATCGAATTACAGAGTATTTCGATGCAAAAGAATTCATTCCTTCACCCGGGCAGGGAGCATTGGCAGTGGTCAGCAAAACTAGTCAGAAAAAACTCAACGCAATTCTTTCAGAACTCAATCATAATATCAGTGTCATTGCAGTCACAGCCGAACGAACATTTTCAGCAGCAACTGGAGGTGGATGTTCGATGCCAGTTGGCGCGTATGCTGAGATAAAAGGAAAAACGCTTACTTTGTACGGCATGATTGGTTCAGAAGCTGGGGAAAATATGATAAAGGATTCGCTCAAAGGAACAGTGGATGATCCAAAAGGTTTGGCACAAAAATTAGCAGAAAAACTTTTGCAAGAAGCTGGAGATTGGTATCAACTGAAAAAATAATATGAATTCCCCAAGATACGTAGTCATAACTCGTTCAGAAAACGAGAGTAATACCTTTGCAGATGCGCTCAATAAACTCGATTTAAAAACCTTTAGTCTCCCAACTACCAGACAAATAAAAAATCTTTCTACGAACGAACTTGAAAAATATTTTTCTCTACTATCTTCATATGACTGGCTTATTTTTACGAGCAGAAACGGCGTAAGGTTTTTTGTCGAGGTACTCAATGACCTCAGCATAGATCTCAAACAATTTCCTCAATTAAAAATTGCTACAGTCGGGGAGAAGACAGCGGAGAAGGCAAAACTCTCTGGTCTAAAAGTGGATTTCATACCACCAAAGTTCACTTCAAACAACTTGGCACAACAAATGCCATCGGTGAAAGGTAAAAAACTACTCATGCCTCGATCGGCGATCGGAACTCCTGATTTAAAAATGCATTTGGAGGGAAAAGGAGCAACTGTTACAGACATGCCAATCTATACAACTGTCACGCAGAAAAATGATATGGCGGAATTTTGGAAACTTTGTACCAATAAGCAACTTCTTTGTCTCACATTTACCAGTCCCTCAACAATTACTGGATTCGTCGAAAATGTCACTACGAAACTGCAAGAAGTACGCTCTTTGCCCGTCTGCTCCATTGGTCCCACAACCACAAGGACTTTAAAGGAGTATGGTTTCACCCACATTTATACAGCAGACAACCACACAACTGAAGGAATGGTTAGGAAAATACAAGAAAATATTCTATAATAGGGCTATGGTTTGCCACAATTATATTCTCTTTTCTTCTAAAGACACACTGCACGAACTGCCTGAAAAGACAAGACAAGAATACGAAAAAGTATTTCTCAAACTCCTCACCAGTGACAAAAAAGTTATTGCACATACATTTGCAACACTGGGTTTGAAAGCAAATACGAACTTGCTCATATGGTTTCAAGCGGACAGTATTGAGGCGATTCAAGATCTTTTGAATAAACTGATACATTCGGACATTGGAAAATATCTCACTATAACTCACACGCTTTTTGGCATGACGCGCCCGACCCAATATCACAAAGACTCAACCATGCACCTGGAGACGGACCGCAAAGGCAAAAAATATCTCATTATTTATCCCTTCACCAAAACAATGGATTGGTACAAGATAGATTTTGAAGAAAGAAGAAATCTGATGTGGGGACATGTACAGATTGGAAAAAAGCATCCAACTATTGAGCAGTTGCTTTTGTATTCTTACGGCATCGATGATAGCGAATTTCTCGTTTCTTATGAGACAGATGATCTCTCTGAATTCCAAACCCTTGTCATGGAACTCCGTTCTGATAAAGTGCGAGCATATACATTGAAAGACACACCTATTTTTACATGCGTCTATCGAAAACCAGAAGAGGCACTGACCTTCCTATGAACACGACCTTTCTAGATGCCTGTTACAGTAAGAAAACTCCATACACTCCCGTGTGGTATATGCGCCAAGCCGGAAGATACATGCCGGAATATCGCAAGCTAAAAGAGAAACACACAATTTTGGAAATCGTCAAAACACCAGAACTTGCAGCCAAAGTTTCGCTGCAACCTGTTGAATTGCTGCAGGTGGACGCCGCAATTTTGTTTGCAGATATTATGATTCCTTTACTTGGAATCGGCATTGACTTAGATATCGTTGAACATATCGGCCCCGTCATAAAAAAGCCAATTCAATCAATGGAAGATGTTAAAAATCTTCGAACTCTTGAACCAGAAGCAGACATCCCGTATTTACTCAAAACAATTACTCTTCTCAAAAATGAACTCAAGAATAAAGTACCACTTATCGGATTCTCAGCAGCACCCTTTACCCTTGCAAGTTATATGATTGAAGGCAAACCAACCCGCGACTTTATCAAAACAAAATCATTTATGTATACAAACAAACCAGCATGGGATTTGTTTATGGAAAAATTGAGCGATATGATTATTATTTATCTTAAAGCCCAAGTAGCAACGGGTGTGCAAGCGTTGCAATTATTTGATAGTTGGATTGGAAGTTTAAGTGAAGAGGATTATCAAGAATATGTTTTGCCCCATGTCAAACGCATTTTCGACAGTCTGAGTGATTTATCTGTACCACTTATCCATTTTGGCACAAATACCGCGGGCTTACTGACTTCCTTTGCCTCCGTGCAGTGTCAGGTAATTGGTGTTGATTGGCGCATTTCCATTCCCAAGGCTTGGGAACAAATTGGTTATGAGAAAGCAATTCAAGGAAATCTCGATCCAGTTCTCCTGCTCAGTGATTTTTCGACGATTAAACACCATGTGGATGCGATCTTTGAAACATTACCACAAAAAGAAGGTTATATTTTTAATTTAGGTCACGGCGTTCTTCCGATGACTCCTATGGAAAATATTATTAAATTAACAGAATATATCCATAGCAAAAAATAGCCTGTACTATATTGAGTAAAAAGTGTGAATTTGGTATACTTCACGTTATGCGGGCGTAGTTCACTGGTAGAACGTCTCCTTGCCAAGGAGAAGGCAGTGGGTCCGATTCCCATCGCCCGCTCAAGATAAACTGAGCATTCCGTATAATTAACATTGATACTTACTACAATAAAAAGTAATGCTGCAAAGATTGACCGTACGTTAGCAATTAAAGTAATTTCTTAGGTTGCAAGGTCAAAAATTACAACAAACATACGACGAATTAAATACAATATTAAAGGCTTCAGCATATTTTGCATTGATAATTTATAAAAATTTTGTAACTATTTTTATGAACTTTTGATTTTCTGCGTGTGGAATATCCTGTTACCGAGGAGAATATATTAATTCCAATTTGTGAAACATGTTGAAAAGATCAACCCACTTTTTTTGCGCCCCATAATTAAACCTATATAATATTAATTTTCATCTCAACGTTTAATTTTGTATTTTTTTTCGTAAATTTGATATAATCCTGCTTCTATGGAACAAAAAAACGGTAACTACTTTCAGCACTTTCCTAATGAGGCTGAACCTGGAAATGAAATCATAAAAATGGGTAATATCAACCCTATAGCTTTGAAGAGACGAGTAAGCGAATTCAGAAAGCTTGTAGAAGTTGCATGGGGTTCTAATACTGTATATCTTGATGAAGCTAGACGTAATGGATCAGAAAAAGTTGGTCGCTTTAATCCATCTGGACAATGTGCTGTAACCTCCCGATTGTTAGTTGGTGAAATAAAAACTGACCTTCCAGATGTTGAGGTGAAAACATGGCAAGGTAGAGTACTCACCACTGATGGACAGGTACTGAATGATAATCATGTCTGGGTTGAAATCAAAACAGATAACCAAACATTAGTTATTGACCCAACACCAGATCAATTTCCCATTTCATCCCCGCAAACGAAAGTAATCGTTGAACCAATAGAAAATCTTGGTTTGCTTGGATATGTGTACGAGCGTCAAAAAGAAGATACGGATGAAAATAAGTGGTTCTTACAAACGCTACGATATCCTAAAAAAAAGATATGAACATGTAAAGAAAGAACAAGCATTTTATAGTGAATTGCTGAATAGTAACATTTTTATAATAGCTCCTGTAGGAGCAGGGAAAAATGTCTTAATGGAAGGATTAGCTGAACGTTTACCATTCAACGGAATTGACATGGGTAAAATATTTAGAATGGCAAGTTTTGCTCTTTTGAATGATTCGGATGTTAATGCAGTTAATCCGAACATGGACTTGCTTGATCAAGGGGACGTAGGAGAGTTTGACAGGGTAATGGGCGCTATATCACGCCGAAAGAAATTTTTAAAAGAGGAATTACTTGATAAAACCTCTATGTCAAAAGATGCTAATGGTAAATTTACTTTACAATATCAAGGAACAGATTACCATGATGAACTTGAATCAGATGAAGTAACACGATTTGTCGCAACTGCATCAAAATCCCCAGTTGTTCGTGAAACGGTATGGAGATGGGTCAAAAAAGCAGCAAATGATATAGCCAGCGAAAAACAGAATGGCATATTTTATTGAAGAGTAATTTTCATACAGCTGTGCATGAAAAAATGTGGCAGATATGCTAAAGTGGCTGCTCACTGCCATGATAAAACTTGCCCTGTCCACTGATGAAGTTT
>JBBSGT010000044.1:0-9616 GCA_038253825.1 Candidatus Levyibacteriota bacterium | reverse complement strand
CCTTCTTTTCGAATTTATGAGAGTCTTGATCCTAATGCCCTGAGGGGTACAACCTTGGAATTTTTTATGCTCGCTAGCTATGTGGTTTGTTTTGTATGTACCATTGTGCAAACTCATCCCACACTGTTTCTGTATCTTCCATATAGTAAATTTTTTCACTCCTGCATTCTGCAATAGATTTTTTATCTGCTCTAAAACTAAAAATCATATCCCCTGAACGTCCTTTTCCTTTCGGCTCCTCTAGGATTATCCCTCTCCTTTCAAATGAAAACGTTTTTGTCTGTTTGGAATCTCGATAACATATTGATTGTTTTATGATAACTGATCTATTCTCATATGGTTTAACGAGGTTAAGATAATCTTGTGGCGTAAACCATTCGTTAATATAGTGCATATAAACACCTGGGAAGCCTCGTAAAGCAGGTATTTCCCATCCTGTATCGCTTACAATGAAGGGATCTTTAACATTTTGAAATGCTTGTTCTGCTTTATGTAATGCAATTTCTTCTAAAGAATCTGCTTGGATTTCAACAAACGAAAGAGCTTTAGAAACTACCGATAGATTATATTTTTGAAGAAGAAGATTAGCAGTAGTAATTTTATCCTGATTTTCTGTTATGTAATAGAGCATTTAAGTATTATAATAGAAGAAGCGCAACTAAGTAAGGTTTAAAATATATTTGCAGGAGGGTGTGGATTACAACAATTCTAAGGGCAATTCGAGGCTAAAAGCGTAGCTACCATGCGTGGATGAGAACTTAAAAAAAGTTTTCCATATCTCTTATTCCTCCGAAGGCAATTCGGTCGAGGATCGTACTGTCCATATTCATCATCAATCCAGGTACTACGGTGAATTCTCCATAGATATCGTTGAGTTTATCAGCGGCTGTTGCAACGTTTTTGGCCTTCACGCTCTCTTCTTCAAAAAGGCTTAATTGATTATTGTTATATTCAGTTAAATGATAACAGGAAACACCCATATGTGTAATCACTTTTTGCTCTGGTTGGGCATTACAAATAGACATCGCATGCCGATAAAGATCTAAGGTGGTATACAAGTTACTGTTGACAAGTCTTCCTCTATGCCAAGACGTACGGTCGCGATAAGAAAACCACATATGGATACCATGAGCAATGTAACCTTTCTTTCTCACACGCCTCCCCATTTTTTCGCAGAGTTTCATGATAAGCCTGGCGAGAATTTGAGGATCGTCAGTCGGCTTTTGTAAAGCATATTGATGACCGATTGATTTGGTGGGGAAATCTTTTTGATCAGCTTCAAAACCACGCATTTTTTTAAACCAATATCGGCCAAGCACACTGCGAAAAACACGTTTTTCCAAATGCTCAGATGTGGCATGAAAAAACTCAAGTGGTGTATGAATACCGCCAATATTTAATCTGACCTTGTAGCGCACATTTATACCGCAAAAATCCAGCAACTCAGTGTTTTTATATATCTCAAGTAAATTTGTGTGATCAATAACAGTTAATCCGTCCGGCTTATGGAGAGACGCGCCGAGTTTTGCCAGAAACATATTGGTGGAGATACCAATACTGCAACGAATCCACTCACCAATTTCACTTTTCATTCGGGCTTTGATTTCCTTGGCAATACTGACAAGATCAGGATTGAGATTTTTCATTGGGCGAAAATCTATAATTGCTTCGTCGATAGATTTCGGTGTCACATCAGGAGAGTATGAATCAAAGATTTTTCGGAACTTTTTATGAACATCACGATACTTGGGTGGATCAGGTGATCTGACTACAACTCGTGAAGAAATAGCTTGAGCATCACGAACCCGCATCCCCATCTTTATGCCAAGTACCTTGGCTTCGATTGAGGGCGCGAGAATGAATGCGTTTGGTGTACTATATGCTGCAACCACAAGTGGCTTACCACGAAGTAATGGATTCGCTTGCTGTTCAATAGTCGCAAAACATGAATTCAAATCGATATGCATCAGCATTGGCTTATCGTGGTTAATCAGGGTTTCCATCTGACACCTCCTCAAGTACCCAATGTAATGTATCCGGATCATGCCGCAGACGAAACGCTAAGGTATTGGAGCAAACATGAAATATATGATAGAGCGTACGGCCCGAACGAACCGTGTGATGGTACCCGACCTTCGTGATGACGTACGAACGACCATTCCAGCGTATTTTATATGGAGCGGTTTGGCCGCCGAGTCTCTTATAGATGGTAATAACGTCAATTCTTTCATTGATTTGTTGATTCATAGAGGCTTATCTTCCTAAAATAAGATTGCCAAGACCTCATTTTTATCCTTTCTTTGTCATCCTCGCGCAAGGCTTCAGAGAATCTAGTCCTATCGTAGGAAATGCGAGACTCTAAAACTTTAATGATATTTTCGTATAACACTAATAACTACTCCGCCGATTTCCAAACTTTCTCTCGGGAAAATCATAGGATAATTCTTATTGGCTGGGACGAGTTCTACTCTCCCGTTTCTTTTATAAAAATATTTCACTGTCCATTCTCTATCAACAATTGCAGCGACGATATCACCGTTACTCGGTTCCCTCTTGGGATCCACGATAATTTTATCGCCATCTCCGATGAGGGCTTCAATCATTGAATCACCTGAGACTGTCAAAAAGTAAATATCCCCAGTGGTATCATGAATATATTGATACACATCAATGCTATCGTCCCGCTGTTCAAAGGCAGGCATCGGATAACCTGCCTTGATCGTCCCAAGATGTGGGATATGAATAAGTTTTTTAGGAAGGAGTTTACCCTTTTCTCCTTTCTCTACTATCCCTGCCGCGATAAGCTGATCTACTAAGTATTGTACTGATCCTTTCGATGAGAAATGAAATAGTTCACAAAACTCACCGTAGGTCGGTAACCGCTTCTCCAAGCGATAGAATTTTCTTAATTTTATAACTGCATCTTGTATATATGTGCTGCTCATACCGTACGAAGGTACGATAAATATACCGTACGAACGTATGGTATGTCAATCTATCAAACCGGATCAATATTGTTGAGGCAATCTATATTTTCCTTCTAATATATTACTGACTAAAACAGATTTATTTGCTTCTTATTAAGCCAGGAAATGATAATGATTATTGTTGACACATATTGACAACTGGTGTATGATAGATATGTAAGAAATACGCAAGAAGCACATTTTTCTTATAATTTACTATGTCAGCAGAACATCCAATAATAACACTAGAACAAACATTACCTAGTCTAACTGGGGTAAGCGTAGAAGTGATATCTACAAAGAATAAGATACCACCTATTGGCCCATCTGTATTTAAAATGCCTTCAGTTTATTCGGATGCTGCTCTCCATCCTACTGCTGCTGCTTTGGCGGAAAGAGGAAGAAGAGCAAAAACAGATGAAGGGGATTCTATAAAGAAACCATCTTTACCATCCACTATGGATATTTATTCTCGTCCAAATTCTTAAAGATAACTAAAACGCAAAAACAAACTGGGTCTTGGGGACCCAGTTTGCTGTCTCTGATTTTGCTCTCATTTTATACTCTTCTGTGAGTAATTGCTCTGTAGACCCAAAGCAGTACAACTGCTCCAAGGATTGATACAAAGAAACTATAGAAATTAAAACCGCTTGTTCCAGATGCTCCAAATGAATTCATAATTAATCCACCTAGGAAGGCTCCGACAATACCGACAATGATATTTCCAAGAATTCCTTGTTGAGCGTCTGTACCCATAATCATGGATGCAATCCATCCTACGAGTCCTCCAAATACGATCCATAGTAAAATATCCATTATTTTGTCTCACCTCCCTTCATATAGATCTATAATAGAATAGAGGAGTAAGAAGCGGATGAGTTCTCTGTAAGAAGCGTATGAGAGATTATTCTGTCGCACATATAGAGCGAACTTCTGCCATGAGCTTTTCATGATCAGGTCTGGAGAGATAAAGCATATCTACTACCTGTGGTCTATTAAAGATTTCTTTACATAACACAATATGATTATCAAGCAATGTCATCTTTTGCGATTGGGATAGTGTTGTTAGCATTGTGATCGGATGTAAGCGTGACTCCTCAATCCAATCACGCAGGCTTGCTCCATATGGGTAGTCCCAGCTCATTACCTTCATACCCGAACATAACGCGTAGGTATTTGCATCGATAGTTGTTTTGGTATTTGTTATAAGCCACGCTTCATCGACATGATTACGGATTTTGACATCTTCAAATCTCGCATGGGTGTACAATGCTACATGTACTTCCGAACGAACACCTGGGCTATTATGAAATTTTGCTTCAATCATCGCAACTCGCCCGTTCTTTTCTGCGACAACATCAACTTCATGCGTGACACATTTTCCGGATAATATTTGTCTAACTCTGGTTGTGTACCCGAGTGATTCAAGCAGACGCGCGATGAAATCTTCAAAAGGATATCCTGTCGGACCCAGCTGCATAATCGATTCTTTCAAACTGTAACGTGTTTTAATATATGGTCTGGGTGACTGGCCAAGAAACTCAAGAATGTGCTGATAAATTTCCTGTGTGGAGATACCTTCATATAATTTACTTTTAACATGAGTCAAAACTTCTCCACGTAACGAATGCGGGATACGGGCACGCTTGATAGAATCCATTACCTTTTGTTCGCTGAAGGGTTCCCGGGTTCTATCGGCTTTGAGAACATGAATCATCTCTTTATCATATCGAAGTAGTTGAGCAAAAGCAAAAAATGAACTCAAGGAACTCGTGTAAAAGCCGCGAAATTACTTAATTTTTCCACTTCTTGATAATGTGGATCTTTTTGTACCTTTTTATATGCGTCTTTCGCTTTGGGATCGGTCAAAATTAAAACCACTACATCCGCCCGATCAATGCCGGCTGGAACAGTATAAATTGTGTCACGATGAGACAAATGAGAACCGACATCATTGGATCCTGCAACAGTGTAGTCATTGGGAATTTGTTTGAGGAACGTATCAATAGCGACTCTATTTTCCAACGGCTTAACAAACATATCCAAATTTGATTCTTTTGCCCCAGGAAGCGGGCCAAATGCAAAAGCGCCATAAAAAACCATTACCAATAAATAGACAGCTATTATAATGGCAAAATAATGATTAAAGTATCGAAAAATTGAAAATTTCCGTAATATCCATACACCATAAATTGCAGATAAGAATATAAATGGGGTGATGGTCGATGTGTATTGAAAGTATATTTGATGTAACTGTGGATTATTACTTAATGTATTGATTAACAGATCCGGTGCGGCAAAAATAAGAAAAAAGGGAAAGAAGATGGAGAGATAACCTACTGGTGCAAATAATTTGACTAAATATTCAATTCTCGAAGGTTGAAGTAGTGTTGCCACAATTTTATCAGGCGAAAGTACAATACCTTTTACTATCTGCGTTGGATTGTCCCCGAAATCTGAAAGGTACGCGAGCGCAAAATGCTGTGCGCCAAGAGTCTTTGGTATGGCATACCACAGGAGGAAATAAAACATAGCAAAACTAAAGAGAAACAATATCGATCCGATGACGCGTTTTTTCTGAACAAAGAAAACTAAAAGTCCAAATAAAGAAATAATGAGCCAGATTTGTTCTTTACATAATGCGGCAAGGACAGCAAAGAGTATAAATAATGCGTAGCGTTTTTTGAGGAAAAAATAAAAGGTTGCCAAAAGAAAAGTCGTGACCAGTGTCACAGCATGAAAATCATAGATATTGGCTCGTTGCACACTAGGATTGAGCAAATAAGCAAAAGCAAAGACTAAAGCCAAATTACGATGTTTTAGTACTTCTACCGCAATTGCATAGATAAAAAATGCCCCGGCAGCAACAACAATTGTCTGGATGAGAAGCAGCATCTGCGGATTTTGCCAGAGAACATAAAAGGGCGCGAGTAGTACTAAAATAAAATCCGCATGAAAGGCCAAACGGGATATTTGTTCTGTGCCGTTGGGATCAGTAATGAGAAAGAAATTCCCATGCCGGCTATTCCATACTGTTTGTGCCATATTTCCTAAGTCGAACCTCCCTGTATAATAATTATCATACCGAAGGAATGAGACAACCGTAAAATAAATTGTATAAAAAATGCTGAGTATTGTTACTAAGCTAACCTGAGGATGTTTGCTGATACTATTTTCTATCAGCCGTACACTTTTACTTTCAACTTTATACCACAGATAACTTAAACCAATAAAAATAACTTCAGAAAGTATTAGGATAATGCGACTAAAGATAGCACTCAATGCTGCTGCTCCAGCTGAAATAATCTTTATTAATGCAAAAATCATAATCCCCTCTCTCACCCCTAATCCGGCCGGAGTAATGATAGAGAGATAGCCTGCTACAAATGCTAAGACGAAGATCCCGATGAGTGAAAATAACAATTGTGGATCTAGAGAAACTATTGAACTTATAACAAAATAATTTCCCAACCCAAAAAAGAAGAGAGCAGTTGTGCTTATTATGGCAAGAAGTAACATTTCAGTAAAAGAAAATTGCGGAAGAAGCAGAGTAATAATCTTTTTTATTTTGCCGGAGAATGGCACAGTGATAGATTTTGCATTACAATAAGCGAGAATTAACGCCATAACTGGGAGAGCAAACCAAAGGCTATACCTCATGAGCTGTGAAGGAAGAAGAAATGGCAACGAAAGCAATGAAACCATGACACTTCCTATCACAAAGAGCTCAGCTTCGATAATCAGACCTTTTCCGACATAATTTTTGTGTACACCTGCTTGCTCAAATAAAATTGCTCTTCCAAAAAAAGACCAAACATTGCCAGGTATATAGCGTTTGATTTCCGATACAGACCATAAATAGCATGATTTGCGAAACGGGATAGAATAATTATAATTTTTGATAATGCGATGCCCAATATATCCCCTGACAAAATAAAAAACAATGAAGCTTATTATACCTAGTCCCAGCAAATATGGTTGGACTTGATGAATCGAAGAAAATAGTGTCGGTGCCTGCATATACAAAGTTCGAAAAATAAAGAAGAAGGCAATAATGATAAAGGGCCACCCAATTAGGAATTTTAACCATGAATAAAGCTGAGTTCTCATTGCTGTATTTTATACTACTTTGCTTAAGTTTGACATATGAAAAGCGAGACGCATTGCGGTAGTATGTATTATATATTAATAGTAGTGGAGCATACTTATGTGAAATTTAATTCTAAGTTTATTAATGGGCTGATCCGCTGGCGCTTGGAGGAGTGACTTCTGGGCTCTGGCCATTATAGAAAAAGTTTCTTGTTAAAGAAGTAGTGTCTGAACTTGCAATACTTTTAACACGCAACTCAAATTTAATCGCACCGTTGGGTAAATTATAAAGAGCAACTGATCTATCATCATAGTTTGACCAGTCGCCTCCGTTAATACGGTATGACCAGACTGCACCACAATGAGTACTGCTATCGTATGAAATGTCGACTTCTGCAGGATTATTACTTACTTTATCCCCTTCATCCGGAGAAGTGATGCTCGTTGTACCCAAACTCTTATCACATGGTGTACTGGTCGAAAGTGGATCTTGAGTTAGCTGTGGCCCTGAAGTACCAAGAGGCGATGAAAAAAACCCTGAACGTCCTGAGGTACCATTGCCGAAAGTTGCATTTGGCGCAGGTGTTGGTGTCGGTTTCGCGCCATTCATACTTTTGAGGCTGTTGTAATTGAGAATTATTAGCAAAAGCAACGATGGAATGGTCAGGACAGAAGCGATAAATTCCACATGCGGTTTTTTATCAATAATCTTCTTTTTCTTCTTTGGCTGATTTTCTTTCAATGCTTGCTTACGGGCAACAATCGCTGATTTTTTACGGGCTGATTTAGACATACTTTTTACCTCCATATTAATTGTAGAGAAAAAAAATTGTAGTTGCAAACATAAATTACTGTACAGAAAAATACTTATTTGTATCAAAGCTGCACATCTGGTAAAATTGTGAAGTCTAATCTCGCACCCGTAGCTCAGTGGATTAGAGCACTTCGCTTCGGACGAAGGGGTCGGGGGTTCGAATCCCTCCGGGTGTACACAAAGCAAAAAGTCATTTATTCTTGCAATTTGTCATTACTAAGTTGCAACTCCGTTTGTAATCAGGGACCTTACTTGTTCATAGCATAAATTAATTTAGCTATCTGTTTCAAATATTGAATGCGCTTAAACTGTTGTATCTTTAATCTGACTTTTCATATACGACTCTTCTGTCGTAGCCACTTGAGGAGCTACTAACAGAAGTATGGACACCTAACCGTTTACGATCCATCCCAATTTGCTTGCGCTTTAGTTGTATCTCATGCAATTCATCTGAGGCATCATAAACATCTGCAGAGGCACCTCGCGCGAGTCTTGCGCGAGTTTTCCTTCTCTCTGCAATGGAGTGTATACCTGGAGAGGAATCTGAAGCGCCCGAGTTTGAAGTGGCAGCTGCACTGGTGGCCTCTGTATCTTTATCAAGCGCGTTCATTAATGGGACCCAAGGCAACGTGCGTGTTTGTACTATTCTCGTCTCTGCCTGGGCTCGCTTATCTTCTAGAATTCCTTCCTCGTCAACTAACGCTTTCTCTCTCAAATCTATTTCTTGCAGACGTAATGCTCTTAAGTCATGTCGCGTTTGCGACAATGCTTCTCGGTTTGCTGCTGTTATCTGATCTATTTCTTGAAGGTGTGATCCTAATGCTCGTTGGTCGTGTGCAATAGTGCATCTTGGGTAGTCTTTCGTGTTGCCTCTGCAGATGTTTCGATCGCAAGCTCAGATGCTCTGATCTCTAGGGCTCGAATGGTAAGTTGCAAATCTTCTGCTTTTGTAAGTGAACCGTCACTTCGCAGTTCATTTATAAGCTCTGTTGCTGCACCATGTTCTTGTGCATGTATAAGTCATCCCATTCGTTGCAGTTTCTGTTTCTTCTTTTCTGGATAGACTTCTCTATCTCTTCCAGAACCTAAGTTCTCCACCTCCGTTACTGTCCCGCCTTGTTCGATACCGCTTAGCTGACCAAGCTCTTCAATTAATGCTTCTGCATGCGAAATATCTCCAGGAAGCTGTCGGGTAGACCTTCTCCCATCCGTTATAAGGGATGAAGCTTTGCCATGACTAAAGGATGCTTTCACGTCTCCATCGGAGGTTGTATCTGGCACAACTAAGCTAACTTCTTCAATTACCTCAAGTTCAGACTCTTTTCCATGCGTGGATCCCCAGACTTGTTTCTTGGAGATCTTTTTTACAACTATCTGGTTCACTTCAAATGACTCTGCGTCCAATGTAGTTATTTCCCACGTAGTATCATCGCCTTCCAAAATACGTGCCATTCTCGCTCCAGGGAATTTGCTCGCAAGAGGAACGGACCAGTCAGGATGTTGAGCAAGAACTCTATCAACTGTTGCTGCCATTGTTTGCACCTTTCCAGATACTTCAGCTACAGCATGTTCTTTATTTTGATCTGTATGTTCCTTTCCTGTTCCATTTGTATGATGTCCATTGCCATTCATTGATACATCAGCAGCTACGAATGGGACGAGATTGTCTAGTACCACGCCAGCGCCATTTTTACGATGTCCATTCCCATCACCATTCGATGGTAATGTTACAAGGATATCTGCTCCT
>JBBSGT010000043.1:0-10672 GCA_038253825.1 Candidatus Levyibacteriota bacterium | reverse complement strand
TGCATTATCTTTTCAATAGCATTTCTTACCTGTGGATCACTGATAGTGGTAATGTCGATCTCGGGCAGTTTCATATTGGATATATTACGTTACTCCTTTTTGATTCTCTTGTCAAAATGCATGCCATATTGGCTGGATACCCCATTTTGTTCTAAATTGCAAGCTGATCAAGATGCATTCTCATTGACGATGGGTATACCACCTCTCTGCTTAACCACTATCAATTCCCTAGTATAGAAAATCTCTTTAAATTTATTCAAAGAAATGACATTTTATCCTATTTCAGAACAAGTCTATTATTTGGATTACGATTATACATTTATCTCCATTTAGTCTTTCTTAAAAAAATTTGATTTAAGATAATTTTTAGCTTTTGTGACAAGTGGTGGTCGGGGTTTTTCTCCGGGTCGTTCATAATACCATTGGTCTTTTCCTACATCCTCAATCCCACCAATAAAATCTTGCGCTGGGTCAATGATCACGATATTTCCAGCTGAGTTGACATATCTTACCCAAGCATGGCCACCTTTTCCCGGAACAAAATTTCTGTCAACTGAGGGTGTTCCCTGCAAATAATTATCACTTTTTAATTTCTCAAGGAGATAACCAGCCAGAAGCGCTTGATGCCGGCATTCTCCCCCTTTTGCTATTATAAAAGAGGAAAGCCCGATTTTCTGATCAGGTTCTGGGCCAGGGATTAATTTCGCAACTACTTGTTCAACTACTTGCGAGTCATAAGGAATTGCATGTCTTGTTAAATCGTAGACATCTCGGAGTACCATTTTTTTATAATCTTCTCCGCGTCTCCCTATTGTTCCGAGAAGTTGACGATAGGTATCTCCTATTTCAGGTTGCTTTATATCGTCTACAACAATTGCTTCTCTGGCACTCCCACCCAGATAGACACCGCCATTTATTGGAGAATCTCTTCCAATAATTCTTCGTCCCTGCCACAAACCATATCGAGCCTCAGGTGTTTTTTCCTCAAAAAATTTTGAATCTGCAATCCGAGATCGCATCGTTTCTGTATTTTTCCATTGTGGTTCTGTATTATCTAGCATATCTTTATAATTATAGTATAGCAAACGTAAAGCCACATGTTAGACTTGGTAAGTGAAGCATTGGTTGTTCGGTAACATCATACATTTTTGTTTTACCACCGGCTGTCTCTTGAACAATTCCTTAGCTGTGATACTCTTTGTGATTTGTACAAACATACTCATCATCACTGGCATTGTCTGAATCAGAAAATGCACATGATCCTTATCGGTCCCGATCTCAACAGAGTATATGTCATAGCATTGTTCTATCTCCAAGCATATCTCACCAAATAACCCAAATTTAGCTTACGTTGTTTCTGAGCGCAACTCAATGGGCAATCAAATTGCTAAAGGCAAAAGTTTTTCAAGAGATGAAATAAAAGATACAGTTACAACAATGATTATAAAATTAACGAAGAATTAAACAATATACGAAACTCATCATTGACTTTTCTATCCTCCGTTTGATATAACACATATTATTAATAACTGCCCAGGTTGGCAGTTTTTTTGATTTTTAAAGGAAAGGAGGTGTCACGTTATGAAAAAAGTAATTTATTTTCAAGCTGTATTTCTTACTCTGTTATTTACTGCATCTCCTGTCTTTGCACAATCCGCAGATGTCTCAAAAATACAAACATTTATACAAAGTCTTATCCAAGTTTCAGTCACTCTGGCCGGTTTGGTTGCTGCAGGGTTCTTTGTTCTGGGTGGATTTAAGTACATCACAAGTACCGGAAATCCAGAAGCAATGGAAGGAGCAAAAAAAACAATTCTCTATTCTATGTTTGGACTGGTAATCGCACTTGGTGCTTTAGTTCTCAGTAATATAGTTTCACAACTTGCAACAGCTGCTTTTGGCAAATAACGTGATACATAACTGTGTTATGAAATATTTACATGCATTTATAGGAAGTCTTGTCATATTTTTTAGTACGGCTCCTCTTGCATTTGCTGCAACCGATCCGGGAGTTACCAATTATACTAATGATACGCTTAATAGCATCAGTGCAATTGCATCTGTTGCTGTTGTCTTATTTCTCATCAGAGGAGGCTATCTTTATATCACTTCAACAGGTCAACCTGAAGTGCTTGAACATGCCAAGAAAACAATCAAAAATGCATTGATTGGGTTAGTCCTTATTCTTGGTTCAACGATACTCGTTAACATATTAATTGCATCGTTCACCCCCACCTCCGCAACAAACGGCACAAATGCGGTAAACCTTGTACCAATTAATGCTGCTCCTCCAAGTAACGGTGCTGTACAGGTCTTTATTGATACAATGACAGGCTTTATGCAAACCATTGTCCAAAGTGCAACAAAACCAGTTGTTGATGCAATCATCAGCTACTTAACAACAACCCCATCAGTTCTTCATAACTCGACAATCCATAATTTCTGGCTTGTTATGCTAGGCATCACAGATTCATTATATGTTCTTGTGGTGGCACTTCTTGGTTTGCATTTAATGAGTGGGGCAACGTTTGGGTTTGAAGAATTAGAACTGAAACATATTCTCCCAAGAATCGGTCTTTCGTTTCTTGGCGCAAATATTTCTCTCTTTCTTGCCGACTATATTATCGTTACAAATAACGTATTAATATCAGCAGTCCTTAATTCAACCGGAGGACTAGATCATGCATGGGTAGTGAATACCATCACACTTCCTAACTTACTTACCGGCGGCGCAAAATTAGTAACACTCCTTTTTTTCATTCTTTTTCTCATAATTGCAATCGTGTTACTTATTTTATATGTCAGCCGACTGGTTCTTGTTGCCTTGGGAGCCGTTCTCTCACCCTTTATCTTTTTGCTCTGGGGAATTCCTAAACTTGCCGACTTTGCAGAAATTGCAACAAAAGTATATATTGTGACAATTTTTGTCGAATTTGTCCATGTTGTCGTTATTCAACTTGCTTCAGCATTTTTAGCAGTTCCTGATAATCCCAACAATTCATTAGTCGGCGTTATTGTTGCAATAGGCCTTTTTGCAACCCTTCTTAAAATCCCGTCCCTTATGATGCAGATGGTCTTTTATACAACAAGAAATGGTACTTTCAAAAAGATTGGTGGACAGATGATTAATGTTATGTCATCGCCTAATCCGGAAAACGCAAATGTACCTGCCCCCAGCTCAGTAAAAGCCCCAAGAAAGGTGGTTGAAGCATGAGAACGGCAATTATCCCGGCACAAATCATTACTGTTGAAGATAGAATTGCAGGGAATTTGACGCTGAGTCAAATTATTATTCTCATGATTCCACTTTTTTTCGGTACACTTGTCTATACAATCTTTCCTCCCAAAATGGAACTGACCCTTTATAAAATGCTTTCGGGAGGATTTATCGCACTTCTTTTTATGCTTCTGGCGCTTCGTTTTAAAGGCAAAATTGTTCTTCAGTGGATGATACTTTTATTGCGGTATAATTTACGGCCTCCCTATTATGTGTTTAATAAGAATGATAGTTTTATGCGTGAAGTAGACCTCATTTTCCCTGAGGGAAAAATCATACCGGCGAAGTCTCCGGCCAGAAAAGAGGCAAAATATACTATGAGGTCATTAAATATTATAGATACTATACGATTTGAACGATTACTTGCCAACCCAAACTTCAGTTTGCGATTTAGGCATACTAAGAAAGGAGGTCTCAATGTGGCTTTTGAGCAAGTCAAAAAATAAAGTAAGTTCGAGGTGCCAAATTGATATTAAAGAAGTTAAAGATGATATTCTCGTTCTTCCAAAAAATAGATATCGTCTTATTTTGGAATCATCATCAATCAACTTTGAGTTGAAAAGTGAGGCAGAACAAGATATTATAACTGATAATTTTAAAACATTTTTAAATTCGCTTCCATTCCCATTACAAATTCTCATACGAGTTCGGGAAATTAAAATCGATAACTACCTTGAAAAACTGCAACAAAAACGGCGTGATGAAAAAGAGCATATCTATAAAGACCAGATCAACAACTACGGTGAATTTATTAAAAAACTTGTATCAGGAAATAAAATTCTTTCAAGAAAGTTTTACCTTGTTATCCCATTTGAACCAACCGAACGGCATAAGGATTTTCCCTTTATCAAGGAACAGCTATATCTTCGGCGGGATATTGTTATCAGAGCTCTGGATAAAATCGGTATGAAGGCAAAGCAATTAAATTCTCTTCAGATCCTTGATCTCTTTTACAGTTTCTATAATCAAAACCAAATAAAAACTCAAGAGTTAAAGGGACATACAATTGATGTCCTAATCAATAACAATTATGACACACTTATTTAAATCATTACAGACAGCTCTTAAAAAGACAAAAAAGCGGTTTAAAAAGAAACCGTCAAAGAAACAATTGCTGAAAAAGTCCTTAGAGTTCAGTTTTGGTGAGCAAGATCAAATTGATCTGATTTCTTACTCGGGTTTAGAGGAAAAAGGAAGTTACTTACAAGTGGGTGATAAATTTATACGAACATTATTCGTATCCGGTTATCCCTATGTTGCCTCAACAGGATTTCTCAACATGCTTGTCAACTTTAACCATAACATTGATATTTCCTATCACATCGAACAGGTAGAACCAATTATTGCAATTCCCAAACTGCAGCGCAAGATTACTGAGCTTGAATCAACACGACGAGCAATGGTCAAGGACGGGAAAATTATTGGCTCAGAGCTTACCGATCCGCTTGAGTCTGCAATTGAGCTAAAAAATAAAATTCTCAGAGGGCAAGAGAAATTATTCCAAGTCTCACTCTACATGACAATTTCAGCAGACAGTGTTACGCATCTTAATAAGATAACAACCATTTTGGAAACGGTTATGTCTACTCGATTATTCTATATTAAAACCGCAGTTTTTCAGCAAATAGAAGGATTACAATCAATCTTACCCCGATCAGAAAATCTTCTGTCTCAAAAAAGGAATGTTGATAGCTCCTCAGCGACTTTAATGTTTCCATTCGTTTCTTCTGAGTTCGTTCAAGAAGAAGGAATTTTATATGGCATTAATAAATCAAATAATTCTTTAGTTATCGTTGATAGATTTTCATTAAATAACGCCAACAGCATAATTTTTGCCCAATCCGGATCAGGCAAATCGTATACTGCAAAAGTTGAGATACTTCGCCACCTCATGCAAGGGACTACAGTTATTGTTATTGATCCGGAAAGAGAATACAAACAACTGGCAAAGTCAGTCAATGGAACGTATATAAAACTGTCAACAAAATCTAAAGAAAAAATAAACCCATTTGATTTTTCAACGAAATCATATTCGGATGAGAATAATCTTGCCGAACACATTCAAGATTTAACTGAAATTCTCGCTCTCATGGTTGGGTCGCTGACTGATGAAGAAAAAGCAGTTATTGATAAAGCAATTGTTGATACCTATAAAGAGTTTGGTTATGCGATCAGTGGACAACGATCAAAAAAGACAAAAGCAGAAAGTCAGTTCCCACTACTGATTGATCTTTATAGAACGCTTAAACATATGAAACAAAAGGATCTGTGTGACAGACTGGAACGGTTTGTCAAAGGCTCTCTCTCAACAGTCTTTGATGAGCAGACAAATATACAGCTTGATAACCGCTTGGTTGTCTTTGATATTAAAGATCTCCCTGAGTCCCTTCGAAAAATAATGCTCTTGGTTATTGCAAATTATGTAAATGCACAAGTCAAAGTAAGCCCAAAAAAGAGGATTCTTGTTATAGATGAAGGGTGGATACTCCTCCAACATGAAGAGTCCGCAAGATTCATTTCCGGACTTGTAAGAAGAGCACGAAAATATTACTTGGGGGTAACAATCATAACTCAACAAGCAAATGATTTTTTACAAAGCGAATATGGTCGTGCAATCGCCTCACAATCGGCATTGAGAATTCTTATGCGCCAAGACACAACAACGATTAAAAATGTGGTTGAACAATGTCAATTGAGTGAATATGAAGAGCATTTTCTTTTGACATGCGAGAGGGGAGAAGCACTAATGATTGCCGATCAAAATCATGTTGCTGTAAAAATTGTCGCATCAGATAAAGAACACCCGCTCTTAACCACTGATCCAAAAGAAATTTATCTCTCCTAATGAATCCGTTACTACTTACCGGTCTTGCTAACCTCTGGTCTTTTAGGCATGAATTGTGTTATGTTAGCTTAACTTTTGTCCTTATTCTTCTCCTACCCGTTTTAGCTGTTGCCACGTTTACCAATACAGGTTTTAACGTAATTTCCAACAAACTTGCAACAGTTACTGTCAATAACCATACCATCCAAATCCGAAATCCATCAACAGGTGTCGTTACGAAGGAAATTACTACTCCAACGGAATGGCCTGCTAATGGAGTTGTAACATTGGAGTTCGGAGAATCTGATTTGCCCTACCAACCATTCCACACAGGTATTGATATAGCTGGAAAAATTGGAGATCCTATTACGGCATTCATGGATGGAAAAGTCATTTACGCAGGAGAAATCAATTGGGGATATGGTAAACATATCATTATTGATAATGGAAATAACATAACATCATTATATGGACACTTAAGTAGCATAAATGTGGCAAAAGGCGATGATGTACACGCTGGACAGGTTATAGGGTATGAAGGACAAACTGGATGGGCAACAGGCCCACATCTTCATTTTCAGGTAAATGTTTTTGGTATTCCTGTTAATCCTCTAACGTTTTTACCAGGAAATCCTTAAATCAAGTAGCGCTTGTAATTATAGAGCTAAATTGCTATATTCCGATTACTATTTATGACATTAACTCAGGCAGAAAAGGACAAAATTGAAGCTAAAGAACGGTATAGAGCCGGAGTTCGTAGGAAACTCGCCCCGGATTTAGAGCCTAGATCAGGAAGAGACAGAATCCTTGCAGGGCTCTTAGCTATCGTCTTTGGTAGTATAGGCATCCACAAATTTTATATGAATAGGCCTGGTTGGGGAGTAATTTATATATTATTTTCTTGGTCATTTATCCCCGGAATTGCAGGGTTTATTGAGGGAATTTATTATCTCTGTATGTCTGATCAATCATTTAGACTAAAATATTCGAGATAGTAATGGTCTATAATCAAAATTTTTATTGAATGCATCTGTGGGATTATACCTCTACTGCATTCTTTCACGTTAAAGTGTCTCATTTGTCTTATTTAGCCTTGGGGAGAGAGATCGCAATAGCGACGAACCGGGTCTAGAGCGGTACCCTCAGCATAGTACCACTTGAATTCAAAAAGAGTGCCGATAAGTATAAAAACCGAAAAAAATAGCAAGATTGGAGGTAAACTGAGATTCCGTACCTAGCTCATTTACTAGTTAAGCTTGGAAATCGTCTAATTATCGTCTATAATACGTCTCTATCCATGTTTCAACCTCAATACACCATTACTGATCTTCCTCTTGCGAACATTAAAAGAATTAATTGCCTTATAACAGAACTAAATAATAATCGATTCCCCAATGTTGAACTTTTAGAATTAGAAAGATCTGCTCGCGAAATGTCTGCACACGCCTCAACGAGTAGAGAAGGCAATCCGCTTCCTTTAACTGAAGTCAAAAAGATCTTGAAAACAAAACCATCCCATACACGAGCTAGTGAGAAAGAGATATTAAATTACCATCAAGCTTTGCAAGATCTCAATAAACAAATTGAAGAAGGAACTGTAAAATTATCTCTCAATCTCATATTAAAAATCCAAAAACAAGTGATTCTTGATTTACTACCTAAATTAGAGAAAGGCCACCTTCGAGAAAAACCAATTGTAGTTAACGATCCAAGAACGGGACAACCAATATCTTTCCCACCTGGATTGAATATTTTACTGAAGGGATTATTGATGAATTATTACGTATACAGAAATTTCTTCCGGAAGTTGCCCTTAGCCTTGGAAGTGAATTGCAACCATATCATATCAAGATGTAAGAGTTTATTAGAAAAAAAGGATTCGTTACAGATCAGGATTATGCAAAGCTAACAGATCGTGCAAAAGCGACCAGAGCTTTAGATTTTCAAAGATTAATTGAGCTCGGTTTATTGGAGAGAAAAAGAAAGGGAGAGCAACCTATTATGTTCTGAAAGAAAAATGAGCACTAGTGAAACAACAAAGAAAATTGATAACCTACTTTCTCTACTCTCAAATGGGTCTAGAAATGAAATAATTGCTGCAAAAAAGGCGATAGAAAAACTGTGGCGTGAGGACAGTAAGCAATTTACAAAATGTGCTCCAATAGCGTTAGAATATATCGCGAAAGTTGACCAAATAAAAACTCTCGATAATAAGATAGCTTTAGTCTCAGGGTTACGTTTATTTTTTCTGGTCTTATCGGATAAATACTTTGATCCTCTCAAAAGTTTTACTTTAAAACTTTTGCAACATCCTCATGGACATGTACGTGAAGCAATCCGAAAAACAGCAGAATGGCTTTTTATATCACTTACCAGTCGTGCAGAACCTTTTATATATTCAAAGAGAACACAATTAAGTCAAAAACAGAAATTAGCACAATATGAAGCCAGGATGCAATATGTAGATTTGGTCGAAGAACTGGAATTACTTATAGATAAATATGAAACTAGAACAGAAGATGTCGCTTATATCGACGAAATGAAACCTTCTATAAATAAAAGTCTCCAAATGTACTGGAGTAGATTAACGGAATGTCGGACTTACCGAAAGATTATAGAACAGACTCAAAATACTCCCTATGATATTCTTCGCAAAAGGAAAGAAATTGAAGAAAAGATTACTCGTATGCTTACAAAGGAAAACAATGATTTTTATATAGATGATGTAAAAGAAATTATTTATTTTGAAGAAAGTCAAAACGCTCTAACAACAATACTAGAGATGTTCTCTTTAAAAGATAAAAGAGAATCAGAAGTTGTGAATCTTATACAACTATTAAACGATGCATGGAATTATTTTCCTCATAAAGTTCTTAACGGATTGTCTCCAATAGAAAAGATTTCAGAAAATAGTAGTTTACCAAAAAGGAAAAATAGTTTACCAAACTAGTTTCCTTCTTAACTAGATTTTTCTTTCTCCCCCAGAAAGATAACCAGTCCATTATAATAAATAAGACCAAACTTCTTTAATTTCTCATAGGTAGAAAGTATCCGGGAGAATATTTGGTTCTTTTTGGGGGAGGACACAGAAACGATCTTTGATCAGATTGGACTTGCGCTGGATTTGAGCAAGGAAGCGGGGGAGATGTCTTCGAGGTTAACCAAGAACGACAAAAATAACTTTTGCAATAAAAGAATAGATAAGGTATACTTCCCAAAGGAAGAGCAACGATACGAATGCATCTATGAATAAACTAATTGGTCTTGTATTACTCTTATTTTTAACAATTTTTGTTGGTCACGAACAAGTACACGCCACCGGTAATAAAACCTTAAGTGTACTCCAAACACAATCCTCAACCAAGCCTACTCCCAGTCCCAGTCCCACGACAAAGCCAGTTATCATTATTGTACCTGGATATGGCAGTGGATTAACCCCAGACGACTACTCGTATGCAATCAATAACGCTCTTTCTCAGGGGTATACTGTCTTGAAATATTCCCCTACCTTTGAAGACATCAGTAGCTACGCAAATTTAGTGAACGTTTGGTCACAAGGGGTTGGAAATCTCGCCGGAAAGAAGCGAGTGATTGTTCTTGGACACTCAGTAGGTGGCGCTGTCGCAATGCACTTTTGTGCAACAGATACCCGGTGTGTTGCAAGTATCGACCTGGATGGTGGACCGGTACAATATGCAGTTATTCCTGTCCCAAATCTGTATCTGCAAGGAGAAGTGGGAGCATATTGCGATCAAGGGTGTCTGGATGGGAGAACACTTGCCAGTAAGATTACTACTGATTCAAAGGGATTAGAAGTATTTATGCCTGGCCTAAAACATATGAATTTTACGGATTATGCGCTCAATCAGGCAGCTCACCCTGACCTAGTCTCGCAGGGATACTTTGGCACAATTGATGGACAGAGTGGACTTAACCAAATCACTAGTCAAATCACTTCTTTTCTGGCTACTCTTCATTAATCTAAAAATAGCGAGAAGAAATATTGCAAAATAATGCTGAAAAGGAGTAGGTAAGTGCTTTTCTTCTTTCTCCTCTCCATGTCAAATAAGAATGCTTTTATGTAAAGGTGTATAAAAAGATAAGCTGCCAACTCAGATCAGATGGAGCATAAGAGTTAAGGTAACTTATCAAGATTGTCCTTAGCCCAATCTCCAGCATGTTGTATCCCAGTATTGGTAGCATTACTAGGATAATTAAAACATATCTACTAAGTCTTCAAGCGCAGCGCGGTCTCTCGCTTGCTTGGAAATATCCTTAGGATAGGGAGAACCATAATTTCCCCTTTTTGCAGTAGAGTTTCCCCAACGACTACAACTCCTAGGCCTAAGTATACGGTACTTGCAACTGCATGTTTTAAGCCTCTTTTTGTTGTTTCAGGCTTTTAGATGAGTTTGAGTAAATAGCATTAGCTCTTGAGTTCTAAAACGAAGTGCATCACTCCAAGGTAAAATGGAGCAGGAGAGGGGGTGATGCAATGAGCTACAAACATATAAATTTAGAAGAGCGAGAGCGGCTGTATGCGCTCAAAGGCCAAGGTCTATCATTGAGAG
>JBBSGT010000042.1:0-10736 GCA_038253825.1 Candidatus Levyibacteriota bacterium | reverse complement strand
GCATTATCTTTTCAATAGCATTTCTTACCTGTGGATCACTGATAGTGGTAATGTCGATCTCGGGCAGTTTCATATTGGATATATTACGTTACTCCTTTTTGATTCTCTTGTCAAAATGCATGCCATATTGGCTGGATACTGCGTATGATCCTATAATAACTTCTTTCATAAACTAAGTATATCACTTCGATTTATTAATTCAAAATTTATAATAAAATTACTTCAATGCCGCCTGTTGCTGGGCTTGGGCTGAGGGCAGAAATTTGTTGACAAATAGGAAGTCATGTTATAACATTGTTATAATATGAAGCAGAAGGTTATAAAAGTTGGGAATTCTCTAGCTATCACATTGCCGAGTGCTTTTGTAAAAGATCGTGGTATTAAAGCCGGGCAAGAGGTGTATATTTCGCTCGATGCCCATATGGATATGCTTTTTCTCCGAACGACAAAAAAAGGAATAGCAGCTATTACGCCTGAGTTTAAGCAATGGTTAGAAGCATTTATAGAAAATCACGCTGATGTACTAAAAGATTTAGCGAAGAAATAACTCCTTCAGACATACTACGCCACAATATCCATTTTTTACTTCAATGCCGCTTGCTGTTGTGCCTGTGCTGAGAGGAGATTTATGTAACAGTGGATGCCGTTTTCTTTTACTTTGAGCACACCATTGTTAATGGGAATTGTTACTTTTTTCCCGTCCGTTGTGTGTACTGTCAGCGACTGGTTAATCAAAGAGATGAAATTTGCATGCTGGGGGAGGACGTCAAATGTACCTGTTTCATTGTGGGCAGTCATCGCTTTAGCTTCTTTATCAAGGATTACTCGTTTGCGGTCACGGACCGTTACTCGAAAACTTGTTGCTGACTGTTGTGTCTCCTGATTTGGTGTGTTGGTATCCATAATTAATTTAGATTAAAGGATGAAGAGTAATGATTAAAGCATTTTTTCCCCTTAATCTTTATTCATTAATCCTTAATCTCGTGATTATTTTATAGCTTCTTTTGCTTCACCGATGAGTAAAAATTTGTCTTCCGTTAATTGATCGTAAACACCATTTAAGATGTCTGAGGTATCTTTGATCGTGGTCTCCAGTGGCACGAATTTCCCAGGACGGCCGGTTTGTTTTTCAACGGTAAAGAAACTCTGTGTGTAATATGCCCGGAGTAATTTGGCACGTTTGTAGAGTGTTTGATCCTCAGCATTCAATTCTCCTTCACCGATGAGTGACACAATTCTCTCAAGCGAAACAGCCTTTTTCATAACTGCTTGCGCGTTGAGGGCTGTTCGGTAGTGATCTTGACTTACAAATTCTGGTGCAAGCGCAGATGATGTCGACTCAATAAAATCAATAGCTGGCAGGCGCCCTTCTTGATAAATATCACGGGAAAGGATGATCGTCGAGTCCAGATACGGGAGAATCGATTGTACTCCTTGATCCAAGATATCATCATTGGGGATGTAGATCGCTTCAATGGCTGTGATATTGTTTTCTTTCGTAGATGACAATCTTTCATGAAATGATGCCATTTCAGAACTGAGTGTCGCTTGGTAACTATCCTCGGAAGGAATCGAATTCATCAACAGTGAAAGTTCATTTCCGGCCTGAGCCAGACGGAAAACATTATCGGCAAAGAACAGCACATCTTTTTTCATTGCGTCACGAAAATATTCTGCCACCGTAATGGCAGTAGCACCTGTTAAGAAACGAACAGCTGGATTTTCTCCCATGTGTCCAAAGACCAAAGTTGCATAGGGGAGCACACCACCGGCCTGAAGAGATTCGACCAGCTCTTGTCCTTCACGGGTACGCTCTCCGATACCGGCAAAGACGGTAAGGGTTTTTTCAGTCGTACCGCTGGTGGAAAGTTGTATGACGTTGTGGATGATTTCTGTGAGCAAGATAGTTTTCCCGACACCTGCTCCTCCAAAAAGACCGATCTTGCCACCTTTAAGCATGGGGCAAAACAGATCAATGCCTTTGATTCCGGTTACCAGAATTTCTTTCGGTACGGTAATATCAACATAGAGTGGTGGGTCACGATAAATCGGCCAGTTGTCCTTGGTTTGAATTTGCGGACCTTTATCTCGTGGGTTTCCGAAAAGATCAAGGACCCGTCCCAAAACTTCCTCCCCCACAGGTATAGTTACCGGCTTTCGGGTGTTGATGACATTGACGCCTCTGGCAATGGTTGTACTTGCCGTGAGCAGCAAGCAATAATAACTGTCAGGACCAGTGGATGTATAGACTTCCATTTTGGTCAACGGATCTTTTTCCAAAAGGAGAATATCATGCACCGCAGGCTTTTCTCCTGAAAAGGATACTTCGACAACTTGACCTCTGACTGAGATGACTTTACCAGTTACAAGACTCATACGCTTTATTGAGATTAAAGATTAATGAATACAGAATTCTTTAATCATTCTTTTTTATTCTTCTGAAAACTTGCTAGGCAAGTTTCCAGAGTGAAATACCTGTCATTGCTTCGTTTTGTTTTTTGTTTATTATACGATGAGATGCAAAGCGTTTTTGCAAATTAATAACCTTTAATTTAGCATTGATATTTTCGCGCGCAATGTCAAGGGTTGTTATGCGAGATGCATAGCGGGCGAGCTCGGATTCGGTGACGGTTTGCTGGATAATGCCGGCAAAAATTTCCGTTTCAAAGAACGTGAGAATTTTCTCAAGCGATGGTTCAAAGAGATAATGGACTGCATTAATTGGTTCTTGGGAAAGTGGTTTTTCCAGTCCCGAAACATCAAGTGAGGAAACAGTTTGGGACGCCATACTTTCAAATCGGGCGTAAAAAATAATAACATTCTCATAATCAGCCAATTCGTTGGTGATTTTCTTGAAGTTTTCTTCCTGGGTATTATCTTCGGCAAACGGATAAAAAACAAATTCGCGACCTTGGAACTCATTGAGAAACAATTTCTTTCCGAATTCACCGATGATGACCGGTGCCACATCATGTTGCTCAAGATATGCGACAAATTCGTGATAGGTCTTCTCAAGAATTTTACTGAAGAAACCCGAATTAGCAGAAAGAAAGACACAAGCAGTTTTGCCATTGCCTCTTTTGAGTGACAGATTAAGTTTGGCGTTGGCATCTTTCGATTTCTTTTCTGACACTAAGAGCATAATCTGATTTTTATAGGACATTGTTACTTCACGATAAATTTCAGTCAATTCATCATTAAGATCACGACTCAAAAGCACCTGACTGCGGATACTCCGCATTTTCATACTGGCAATTTCTTCAGAAGCACCCACGATATCTTTGATGCCGGTCAAATCTTCAATTTGGGTTAAGATGTTTTTTAGATAATTCATATTATATACTCACTCCTTGTTCTGGCTGTAAGCCGAGTACACTTAAAAGTCTGTCTTGATTTTTCCTTATATCAAGCAAGAGCTCATTGAGATTTTTCGAAATATTAATGATCTCTTTGACAAGTGCTTGTGCTTCTATACTACTACTATAGACTTGATTGATGCGCGCGATATCTTGCTCCATTGCGGGGATATCTTGCCAATGTTCCATCCAGATCAGCCCAAAGATAATAAGCTGTAAATCAACATCCTTCACTTCGGTTGCGCTTTGGGTAAAGAAAGCGAAGATTCTGTCTGCCACTTCAATAGTTTTCTTCACCCCGGCACCTGCTTCAGCACTGAAATGACTGAAGTTCTCGAGTCTTTGATGCAACGTCAAAAAGCTCACGAGCTCCCGATGCAAACTAAGACGCAGCGGCGTTTGGGTTTGGCGACCGACACGACTGACGGATATAAAAGAATTAATTGCCGGTCTGCGTCCGCGCCCAAACATATCGAAATCAAAGTAAAGATGTCCGTCCGTCATAGACATAAGATTGGTTTGGATAAATCCTGCGATATCTCCTTCAAGTGATTCCACGACGGGGAGGCAGGTGATAGAATGTTCACTACCATTTTGCAAAACAAAATTTCCGGCGCGTTCAAGAAGCCGGGCATGCGTGTAGAAGATATCTGCTGGATAAGCATTGCGTCCTGGAAATCGCCTCCCAATCAACATAATTTCTCGGTAGAATTTCGCATGAGTAAAGAGATCATCCATCACCACCAGCACATCGTGTCCTTCGTCGCGAAAATATTCAGCAAGCGTCATGGCAGCATACGGTGTCAAATAGATCACACCTGCCGGATCTTCTGAGCCCGCGGCAACAATCACGGTATTGTTGGAGATCCCTGCACTCTTGAAAAAGTTTTCGACTTTTTTGATGTCGGTTTTCTTTTTACCAATGGCAGCATAGATACAGATTGTTCCTAATTTTGCCTGTTTGAGTATGGTTTGATATAAAAAACTTGTCTTTCCTGTCTTACGATCGCCGATGACCAATTGTCTCTGGCCTTTGCCAAGTGGAACCAACAAATCAACCATTGTAACACCGGTTTCAAATGGTGCTGTAATGCGTTTGCGGGTATTAATGCCGCTCGGATCTATGTCAATGGGACGAGCGAGTTTTGGCTGTTCGATAGTTTTTCCTATATCAAGCGGGTGACCGAAAGGATTTATGGTCTGTCCAAGTAATTCAAAACCTACCGGCATTTCTTGAGTCATGCCTGTTCTGGTAATCCGAGTACCAGCTTTTACAGCATACTGCGAGAAAAGCAAAATCTCGACTTGGTCTCGATTGAGACCGAGCACGACTCCCAATTCTCCTGTTTCAAACATGACAATTTCTTGCAGTTTCGTTTGTGGAAGGCCATTGGCATAGACAATGGAATGATTGCTAGCTTCGACAAACCCGACTTCTTCTGTTGTAGTGAGATAAAATTGAAAATTCTTCATGAGAGCAGTCCCGCAATTTCATCCTTCTGCAGTCTGAATCGGTTAGAAAGTGCTTTGCGTACCGAATAATCTTTATAAATACCACTCGAAACGATCAATGCGCCACCGACAATCGTTTTATCAAATTGCAAATCAATAAGTGTTCCGCCGTCTACGTTCTTTTTTACCCAATCAGAAAAGAGCTCAATAGCTGTTTCATTGGGTTGAAAGGCGAGTGTGATTTGGATAGTTTTGCAGGTTGCAAGTTTCTCCTGCAACTTTTCTCCTGCTTTTTTGATGGCACTTTGATTATTGGGGGTAATGGGATCCTTTAACAGTGTGGATTTAAAAACTTGGGAAAGACCATTTGGCAAATTCTCAAAAAGCATCATCATTTGCGAATGTTCTTTCGGTGCAAAAAAAGAAGCAAGAAATTCATCAAGACATAGTTGCACCTGACTGAGTTCAGATTTAAGCCGAAGTCTTTCCATGATTTGTGTGTGTAGATCCATGATTCTTTATTGAGATTAAAGATTAATGAATACAGAATAAAGAAAACTCTTTAATCATTACTCTTCATTCGTTAATCTTTTTAAGCTATTTAAACACTTGTTCTTTTTTCGCTGTCTCAAGTGCTTCAAGGACGAGTTGTTTGTGTCTATCAAAAGAAATGCCTTGACTCAGTACCATTTCAGAAACGCGGTAGAGTATTTTGTAGATGTCTTGATCAAGTTCTTCATATTTTTGCTTCTTATAGCTTTCCAATTCTTTTTCTAAAGTAAGATATTCTTCATCAATTTTCTCTTTAACGATTTTTTCTGAATTGATTGTCTCTTTTTCCAAACTCGTTCGGAACTCATTAAAGTCAGCTAGTATATCTGATTCGATATCTTTCGTCATCGATTTTAACGTATTGATATCTTCTTCTTGAATTTGCGTCAGAAGATTTTGATATGATGTTTTCATTTCCTGAGAAGCTTGATTAAAGACATCTTCCTGCTGTTTTTCCAGGGAGGTGAGTTTATCTCGCAATTCAACATTGGAGGTGTTTTCATACTCTTTACTACTTGCCAACATAGTGAGGGCTTGGCGGTTTGCTTGTTCTATAATTTCCTGCGCTTTTTCGTGGGCTGTTGCTAGGAGTTTGACTGGTTTTTCAGAGAGCTGATTTTGGAGTTGTGTATTGAGTTTTTGGCTTTCATGCAATTCTTCATGAATTAAAGCATAAGCACGAATAAGAAAAAATAACACTGCTGCAAGTGTCGTAACGGCGAGTGTTAAAAAGATAAGCGTGATTGGGTCAATAACCATATTAGGCTTAGATTAAGGATTAACGAATAAAGAATCTCTAATCATTACTCTTTCTTCTTTAATCGTATATAACTCTATAGTACTAGAATCAGATACGATATCGCAACTCCGAATAACATAATAGCGATTGTTATTGCAGTATTGATAAAGACACTAAAGAGGATTGCTTCTTTTGCCAGGGGATTTCTGCCAATTGCTTCGACTCCCCGGTTGGAAGCGCGGCCAAAAAATCGAAAGCCAAAGAAGAAAGATAAGAGCGTAATAACCCCTGCGATCATATATCGTACGACACCCGAAGGAGACTCGAGAGCAGCAGTCAATCCCAAACTAGTGGCAGAAAAAATATTGCGGGTAATATCATTTGAGATCTGTGCAAAGTGAGGATGGAGCGTCACCAAAATAAGACCTACCTTTTTGGGATCATTGCTGGAATAATCTTCCTCTGCTGTTCCCAAAACATAGCCATTGTCAGCCGCTTTTTCTCCCGCGCCGGGAATTTTGGAGGAGGTTATGAAATCACCACGTTTTATATTGCCATTGATTGAGGATATACGCACTTGTGCGTCTCCAAGATTGAGAACTGGTGTTTCATTCGTCTTATTTGAGTCACTGAGATACAGGGCTGGTTTTTTACTGACGACTCCAAAGATTTGCGGATCATAGGGTGATGCTGTGCGTTTATACCCTTGTTTGGTAGAACTGATAATTTCACCGTTTTGGATATTGGTTTCATTGACGGTAATGCCGACTGCTGTTCCATTGGATAAATCCTGGGCAAAAGCAGTAGCGGATGCTTGTAAGAAAAGCATAGATATTCCAAAAATTATGAGCAGTTTTGTGAGCATAAGTCGTCCTCATTCTATAGTAGGGAGGAAGGTAAGAGATGTCAATGCTTCCTTCTTTAATCTATATTCTCGTATAACGGACGGACCGTCCTTTTCCTTGGGTGAAGAGGAGTCCGAGATTGGTGAGTTTTGCCAGATCTCGTGACGCAGTGATTTGTGAGATATGAAAGATTTTTTGGACAGTTCTGTTGGTAATTACTGTTTTCGGATCATCCAAAAGAGTCATGATCGTTTTTTGGCGCTCGTTCAGTTTGCCGATATTTTCATGATCTACAAGATGGGGGTTTTGAGATAGATTTTGCTGGATATTTTCTAGTTCTATAGAGAGCGTCTTCACAAAAAACTCTACCCAGTTTGTTATATTTTGTTTGGCTATAACTGTATTGTACTGTCCGAGGAATATCTTCTTGTCTTCATGCCATGCTCGCTCAAGAAGTATCAATCCGCGACAATCTTGCCCGCCTTTATACAAAAACAAATACGCGCACAATGTGGAGAATGCTTCACCTTCTGTCCCAGAATGGATTATACTGCGAAACAACAATTTCGCAATCGCTGCTTGTATGAGGGGATTGTCAGCACTTGTTTGCAGATACGAAACTATTTCTTTCATTCGTTGTTCAGTGACGGGTATCGGTTGATCACTCAAACAGGCAAATAATTCTTCGAAATTTTTACCGGTCACCATGCCGGGACTCCGTGTCCAATTTCGCTTGATATAATCAAGACCTGCTTTGTAATGCAATACTGCTGCTTGCTGCGAATCGAGTTTTGGATTTTTTTGCATTGCGAAAACAATTTGATTTGAAAGAATTGTTCTAATGCTACTTGGCGGTATCGGTTGCTCAATCAATGCCAATGCGAATTTGATGCGATCAACAGTTGTCACAAACTGTAACTCCATTTCCCGACGAGGCGCCAGAGGATAAAGAATAATTTGCTGTCTTAGGACTTCGACCTTTTCTAAATATCGACTAAGGTAGGGAGAGATGGTGTAAGCGATAGAAATCATAATTTTAATTTTGAATAAAGATTAATGAATAACGAATAAAGAATCTTTAATCATTACTCTTTCTTCTTTAATCTACTTTCTGCTGACAATGTACCAAATGTGAGAGTTTTCGTCAATAAAATTCGGGAAAAAGGGTTGAGATAAGATTAGGATAAGATTAAATAAGCAAAATTGTGCTTGACATGCTTATTAATATATGTAGTAATTAAGTTATAGAGACAAATACGGACAAACTCTGACAAGCTGCCCATGAAAGACGAATTGTTGACCATAAAAGAAGCCGCCCAATTTTTTGGCGTTTCGACTCGAACGCTTATCCGATGGGAAGAGAAGGGTGTCCTGAAACCGATGCGAACTATCGGGAATCAAAGGCGCTATAGTAAAACTCATTTGGCAAACCTTTTCAAAAATCCCGAAATTCAAAAGCCTTCGCCCCTCATTGCCCAGCCAGTACCACAACTTCACCAAAAAACACTAGAAAAAATAACTCCACAAAAAGAGCCTTTAGCAATAAGGGCGTTGGTGGGAGGATCACTCGTCGGAGTCTTGGTTTTGGGTTTGTTTGTGCTGGGACTGTTGCTCAATCCGCAACTCACCAACTGGCTGGGTGCACCTGAAAAGACAAAGGAGTTGAGTCAAACACAAGTATTGGGAGCCAGCGATCGCACTCCGGCATATCTTCTTCGCGTCAATGTGCCCGCAATTTTTGGAAAAAAAGTTACCATGCTGGATGCAGTTGAGATCAAGAATCAATTGCAAGTTGACAAAGTAGCAAATCTGTACGGCGGTATCAAGACCAATAATAAAAATATTGACGCTGGGAAAGGGAAAATAATTGCATCAAACATCATCTATTCATTACTTGCTGGATCAAATATTTCTATCAGTGGCAATCCACAGCAGCCAACAATTAGCGCTTTAACTACCGGCACGAGCGGCATCACTTCCTTGCAAGGACAGACAGGTGCGCTTAATTTTACGACGGGCTCAGGGATTAGTTTGAATGGACTTGAGATTAGCAATACTGGGGTAACTTCCTTTCAAGGGCAAACCGGCACGGTAACACTTTCAGGAGGATCAGGGATTGCAGTTTCAGGCAGCGCAATCAGCAACTCGGATCCCGGATCTGCACAAAGTATTTTTAAAACCATCACTGCTGGTGGCACCAACATCCTTGCTGGTTCCAACAACGATCAACTGACCTTTGCCGCCGGATCAGGAATCACGTTGACAGGGGATGCCAATAACAAAGTAATTACTATAGCAGGCACGAGCTCAGGCGGATTGAGTGGCCTAACGACGAATGGGGTATTATATGCCACATCTACCACGAATGCCGTAACGACCTTTCCAGGAACAACCGGTACCGTACTGCATGGCATTACTGGTGGTGCGCCACTTTTTTCTGCTGTTGATTTGACTGCAGATATTACCAATATCCTCGACATTGGGCATGGTGGAACGGGAGTCATAGCTACTCCAACCAATGGTAAACTCTTAATCGGCAATGGTTCCGGATACACGCTCGGCACTGTAACAGCAGGATCAGGGATTGATATCAGCAACGGATCTGGTACGATCAGTGTTACCAATAACGGTGTTCTATCACTTGCCGGAACCGCTAATCAGGTCAGTGTCACGGGTTCGACTGGTGCAATCATACTCTCATTACCGCAAACTATCGATCAGACGGCAAGTCCAACGTTTACCTCACTCAATTTAACCAGCAATAGTGGTGAGCTTGTCTTGGGCTCGGGCAATACCGGAACACTTTCCCTTGGTGGCTTAACCGGCAATCGGACGTATCTCTTGCCTGATTATGCCGGAGTCACGGCTACTGTTTGTCTTTCCACTGGCAATTGTATCGGTTCAGGAGGAGGTGGTGTCGGTGGTTCGGGAACCACAAACTTCCTGGCGAAGTTCACGCCCGATAGCAATCATATCGGCAATTCGCTATTGTATGACGACGGCACCTCAGTAGGAGTCAACACTGCAAGCCCAGTCGGGCTTTTTGACGTTAATGGGGCAGTTGTTGGGAAAGCTTTGGCGGTGTTCAACTACACCGGCACCGACCAAAATATTCTGACAGCAAGTGCTTCGGGAACGACTCGATTGGCATTGGATGCATCAGGAAATCTCAACATCATAGGCGGCGCATACGAAACTGGTGGAACCCCCAGACTCGATACTAATGGGAATTTGCTGAATATCGGAACTATCTCCTCAACCTATCTTTCAGCATCAAGTAACATCGTCAACTTAGCTGCTTCGACGGCACTTCAATTCAATGGCACGACTGTTATCGATGCTTCGCGTGTATTGAACAATATCGCAAATGTCGCAACGAGTCTCACACCAAACGCTGCCAATACCTACGACTTGGGTACTGGTACGGGCAATCAGTTCAACAATATCTACGCCAATGCCATCTTTCAGAACGGGCAGCAGGTGTGTGACTCTGCCGGAAATCATTGTCCGGCATCAAACGGTTCCTGGACACAAGCAGATCCTTACTTGTATGCAGCACAAACTCGATTCCAAGTTGGTCTCGGAACGACTACCCCAGCCAACATTAGCTCAGAACTTTACGTAACCAGGACACTTTCAGATGGAGCCCTGGGCAAAGCCCTCGCAATCTTCAACCAAACAGAAAGTCAAGATTTACTGACCGCCAGTGCCTCAGGAGTCACCAAATTCACCGTCAATAACGCCGGCAACGTCACAGCCGTCGGAACACTAGCAGGCTCCAACTTCACCGGG
>JBBSGT010000041.1:0-10986 GCA_038253825.1 Candidatus Levyibacteriota bacterium | reverse complement strand
TTGGTTCAATGCTTGGTTACTGTGCAAAAACTAATGGACTTTGCCAGGTGGTATAATTATGCAACCCAAATATTACCTCTCTCAGAAAGAAATTTATCAATTCCTTCGGTTTTCAATGACTCTATTATACGTGGTATAATGCTTTTTATGACAACTGACCAGCGACATCATTGGAATAATCTCCATCAAGAGGATAAAGCCAAATTAGAAGAGCCGACAACTTTTGCCAAAGAAGTACAACAAATACTTCACACAAAAGTCAAAATATTAGAACTGGGTTGCGGGTCAGGTAAGGACGCAATTTTTTTTGCAGAGCAGGGAAACACCGTGGTTGCTTCTGATTTCTCTGATGTGCTCATCGCTAAAAACAAAAAAGAATACCCTCTTTCGGAATTAACCTTTCAAACAATTGATATCAGTAAAAAGATGCCATTTCAGAATAATGAATTTGATATTATTTATTCCCGGTTATCACTGCATTATTTTGCCGACAAAACCACAAAGAATATTTTCAAAGAACTCCATAGAATACTCAAGCCATCTGGGTTTTTATGTTTTATTTGTAAATCTATTAAAGACCCGCTCTACGGAAAAGGAAAAAAAGTTGAAGAAGATATGTTTGAAGACAATGGGCATATCCGGCACTTCTTTAGTGAAGAATATGCTAAAGAATGCTTGACGGGTTTATTTAAAATAACAAAACTTGAAAGTGGAGAAGAACAATTTTATAATAGACCTTCCGCTTTTGTGAAAGTGATTGCTCAGAAGAAATAAAGCATTTCACTCCCCTTTTCACTCTCTTCCATTCACTGAATGAGAAAAATCCCCGAATGCTCCATTTTATACAAATGTTCTTATTTTTTTCAAAAGAACAAATACTTTAATAATACCATATATCTACGAAAATTACCCGAGCATCAAACTCAAATCCAGGCACAATTAGTCTGTCATATAGGGACATTTTTCGCTGTTAAGAGTCCGCCACTCTACACATTAAAATCATTGTAGTATATGATAGAACTATGGAGCAGAATCGTCCCCTGTTGATTACCACTGAAGCAAAAGATCAATTACCGATACTCATTGTCGATAAAAATGGAGTGATTGGTAATGCCCTTACGAAGGTTTTGCGCGATCAATTTTTGGTAGTCGTCGTGACCGCTCATGAAATAGAAAAACATGAAAATGTTATTCACGTCCCCTATCACAAAAAACTTCCCTTAATTCCCGATAATGCATACTCACATATTTTCCTTGTTTATAATGGTGAGAAAGAACTCGTAGAAATGCTTACTGTCTTTGAAGAAAAAGCAGAGGCGACTTCGGCAAAACTTCTTTTTATCACTTCCCTTCGTTATAGTAGCCAGCGTTTGTTTGACACAATTCGCCGTCCGAAATATCCCCTTCTCCAAACTGTCCTGTATGGAGAAACATTTGATGATGCGATCCAAGAAGCAAATGAAATTAATTTTTTTATTCATCAAGCAAGAGTCTATGGACGTGTGGAAGTGCCAAAAGAAGGTTTAGGAAAACTGTATCCCATACTGCTTGATGATGTCATTACATCCCTTGTCTCTCTGGCCTTCGCCGTCGAAAGACCGAAAGAAACAATTTTTCTCTTCCCCCATCACATCATTACCCAAGTTACCTTGGCCCGTATTATCCAAAAACTTGAGCCACTGACGAAAGTAGATTTCAATAAAAAGCGAAAGGAATCGCCAGAGTTTTATATCCCCAATCATGGACTCTATTTTTATAGAGATTACAATCTTGAAGATCGTCTCCGTCGCATCACGTTATCGCGTGACAGACGACGCGTGAAAATACCACAAAAGAAAATACGACTCAACATTCCTAATCCTGATGCTAGAAATAGCCGGATAAAACTCTTGAGCATTATTCTGGTTGCCGTTTTTATTGCTCCCATTTTATTGGTTCTTTTGATTGCCTTCACCGGTTATGGCTTTTTAAATCTCTCCCTCAAACAAACAGAACAATTTAATATACACTCGGCTACCTCCAGTGCGTATATCGCGCAAAAGGCATTTTCAGTTGATCAAACGCTAGCGCCGAGTTTGGTTTTGCCCCAACTGCTTATACCCAATACGAATCAAGAATTTGTAACAAGTCTGCAAATAGGGGAGTCAGTATCCGAAACTGAGATTTCGTTACTTCAGTCATTTCAAGTAATGCAAAATGTCTACCAAGGACAAAGTCTGGATCCGAAAAATGATTTTCTCAAATCATTAGCAACAGTAAAGAATGCTTTATTAACACTACAGAAATTAGAAGCAGAGAATATGCTACCACAAGGAGTCACTCAAAAACTCACTAAAGTAGGGGGGGCACTGAGTCTGATCGAAGGTACGATTGATACCTGGCCTGAGATTCTTGGATTTGATAATCCAAAGACCTATCTCTTCTTATTCCAAAATAATATGGAACTGCGTCCAGGAGGTGGGTTCATTGGGTCATTTGGTCTCTTGCCAATCAAAAATGGAAAAGCCGCGAAACTTCAGATTCACGATGTCTATGATGCCGATGGTCAATTAACACAGCATGTCGATCCTCCTTATGGGTTGCGAAGATACTTGGGAGCTTCTAACTGGTTTCTTCGCGATAGTAATTTTGATCCGGACTTTGTTCGTGATGGCTCCTATGCACAACAATTTTTGCAAAAAGAAATAGGGCAAAAAGTAGATGGGGTTATTGCAATTGATACAACCTTTTTAAAGGAGCTCATTGGTGTTGTCGGCTCTGTCGATGTCCCCGGTTATAATCAAAGGGTTACTCCTGATAACTTTTATCTTCTCACGCAGACCCATGCTGAAAAAAACTTTTTCCCTGGCTCCACGCAAAAACAGGATTTTCTTAAGAGTTTAACCAACGCCTTAATGAATAAGCTTTTTGTGGAGAAACAAATTCCTTACGGGAAACTAATTACCATGTTGACCGATGCCGTGCAACAGAAGCATTTGCTCTTTTCCTTTAACGATTCAGATGTCCAAAATGTATTTACGGTGAATGATTTATCTTCTTCATTAAAAGATGCTCGCGTCTCAGGGAAAAATACGGCATTTGATTATGGGGGAGTGGTAGATGCCAATGTGGGGACAAACAAGGCAAATTATTATGTAAAACGTTCATTAAGCCAATTTGTCTCTATTGATACCCTAGGAAGCGTTCATGCGACCGCTTCGGCAACGTACACAAATGCAAGCGCAAAGACAAGTCCGTATGGAGGAGACTATAAGGATTATGTTCAGTTTTTAATTCCTGAAAGTGCAACGCTTGATGCTGTAGACATTGACGGCAAAAATGTTCAGATTACAGCTGCAATTACAGATCCTTCTATTTTTATGGGTGAAGGGTTTACTCCGCCACCTGGATTGGAAGTTGAGCAAAGTGTAGAATTTGGTAAAAAAGTAATCGGATTGTTCTTTATTGTGCCGGTAGGTCAAACAAAGACGGTGAGTCTTGCATATAGCGCACCGAATGCAATTGATACCAGATCTCCATCTTTCATCTATGATTTGCATGTCTTTAAACAACCCGGGACTGATAATGATCCTTATCAATTATTCGTGGCTTACCCAAATACATATACTATGGTAGAAAGTGATAAGCGATTTGCGAATGTAGGAGGAAAATTAAGTTATAGTGATCAGTTGCTCACCGATACTGATTTAATGGCAACTTTTTCGAAAAAATAGGCTTAGCTGTGTTGTTTCTTTAGCGCCTCAATGCCGGGGAGAGTTCCATTTTCTATAAATTCAAGCATCGCTCCACCACCTGTTGAAATATGAGTAATTTTATCAAGATATTCTTTTTTATCTATTGCGGCCAACGTGTCACCGCCACCGACCACTGACGTAGCATGGTTATTGTCAGTGATAGCATAATAAAGAAAATCAGTGCCACGTTTGAATTCTTGGTTTTCCATATACCCGACAGGACCATTCCAAACGATCGTTTCTGCTTCGTCAATAATTTTTCCAAACGCTGCTTGCGTCTGCGGTCCGATGTCCAATGCTTCTTCACTTGGTCCAATATCATTTATTTTCTTTACCTTGCTTTCTTTACTCTGAAGTGATGTTCCGACAACGACATCAATAGGAAGCATAAGATGTGTATTCTCCCTTTTTGCATGAGCAAGAAGTTCTTTTGCTTGCGAAATGTCTTCTTCTGATATGAGACTTTTTCCGACAGCTAAACCTTCTGAAGCAAAAAAAGTATTGGCCAATCCGCCACCCACGAGAACATAATCAGCAACAGCGGTAAGTTTTTGGATAAATTTAATTTTCGTGGCAATTTTTTTACCCCCAATAATCGCGACAAAAGGTTTTTTTGGATGTTGCATAAGTCCTCCTAAGACTGAAGTTTCTTTTTTGAGAAGCAGCCCTCCATAAGCTGGAAGTAATGTGGGAAGACCGACCACAGACGCTGCTTTACGATGTGAGACACTGAAGGCATCGTTGACATAAATCTCACCATACTGGGCTAACTGTTTTGCAAAGGTAGGATCATTTGCTTGCTCACCAGGGTGAAAACGAATATTTTCAAGCAAAATAATTTCGTCAGGTTTCTGATTGATCACCCGATGATCATCAGACAAGATATCATCAACCAAGACTACTTTATAGTGGGGGAGATAGTGTTGTAATCGTTTCGCAACAGGAGCAAGTGAAGCGTCATGACTTCTTGCCTTCGGTTCTCCCAGATGCGCAATAAGAATTAATTTATTTTGTTTCTTTACTAAGAATTCAATCGAAGGGATCGATTGTTTTATCCTAGCATCATCGGCAATTGAATGGTTTGGGTTAAGCGATACGTTGAAGTCAACACGGAGGAGAATCTTTTTATGGGCGAGTTCGACTTGATCAATAAATTTCATGACAGTAAGTGTATCCATTCTGAGTATAGCATACAGTTTTTCTCGGTGAAGAAAGAAAAGATTGCTAATTTCGTGAAAAGACTATACAATATAGGCATGAAGGCCGCAGTTTTGGAAGCTTCATATCCAATAACCTTCCAACAGAAAGAGGCAGAAAAGTTGGGAGAATATCTTCGTCAACGACAATGCGTCAATATTGTCGGGATGAAACGTGTCGGTATCAGTAATTTCCTTCGTTTCTTTCTACGGCATGAAGATATTATTCCTACATACATTAGTAAAAAGGACAGACATCTTTTTATCCCCATTGATTTGAATGACCTCGTCGAGCAGGAGATTTATCCTTTTTGGACATTAACATTAAAGAGAATTCTTGATGCTACCGAACAGTCGGAGTTGCCCGACTCTGTCAAGACAAAAATTAATGATCTTTTTGATAAAAGTATTCAATTCCAAGATCTTTTCCTGGTTATTGATAACATTCGACAAGCCCTCAATCTCCTCGTAGATAGCGGGGTTTATCCAACAGTGTTTTTCCTTCGCTTTGATCGATTAAAAGATACATTTAATCCTTCTTTGTTTGACAATCTCGAAGGGCTTCGGGATGCTTCTCATAGTAATGTAGGCTTTGTATTTACCAGTTATAGAAGTTTGAGAAGTGCATTCCCAGGTGCACGATCATCGTTATCTGTATTTTCTCAAACCATGTATCTCAAACCTGCAAGCGAGGAAAATATAAAAATCGTTTATGATGCTTATCGTCATCGATATCATATGTCACTGTTGCCACAAGCAGAGGAATCACTCTTTCGCGTAATCGGTGGGTACATGCAATATTTGCAGTTGGGATTGATTCGGTTGGATGAATTAAAAAAGAATACTTTAAAAACAGAAACAGACATCCTGCATGCTCTTCTTGAAGATGAACGTATAGCATTACAATCGGAAGAACTATGGGAAAGTTTGAGCGGTGATGAAAAGCAAGTCTTATCGCTTATTGGTAGTAAACAAAAAGTTGAAAAGCATGTGCAGGAGAAAGCGAGATATCTGTGGGATACAGGGTTTATAAAAGAAATAAACGGAGAAATGGCCATCTTTAGTCCGCTGTTTGCGGCTTACGTTGAACAAATTGAGCATGAAGAGCGCAAGAAACGTAAAACCGCCCATCTGACTCGAAAAGAAAATCTTCTTTTTACCTTACTCAAATCCCAACTCGGTGAGATCTGTGAGCGAGAAAAGATTATCGAGATTGTTTGGCCAGAATCACAAGAATTTGGCGTTTCAGACTGGGCAATTGATCGCTTAATTGCTCGGGTTCGTGTTAAACTGCGTGAGCAGGACAATCCGTTTGAAATCCAGACCATTAGAACAAGAGGCTATAAATTAACTCCCTATAAAGCATAATTCATCAGGAATCCTTACAAAGCTTATCTATAATTTAATTATGATTACCTGCATTTTTGAAAAAGGTACAAAAGCGCATTTACGGCATGCTGTCGTTGATGTTTTGGTTCTCAAAGAAGATAAAATTCTTCTCGTAAGACGCACGAAAAGATTATTAGAAGGGGGGAAATGGGGACTGGTAGGTGGCTATGTCGAGCGAACGGAAAATTTACAAGAAGCAGCTGAAAGAGAAATTTTCGAAGAGACCGGATATAAGATAAGAGATCTTACTTTACTTACCATTCGTCATAATGCTGATCGTCCGCATGAAGACAGACAAAATATTTCTTTTGTCTTCTTTTGTAAAGCCTTAGAAAAAGAAGGAACAGCAGATGGGGAAAGTGATGAGCGACGTTGGTTCGGCTTTGACGAGTTGCCATCTGAAGAAAATTTGGCTTTTGACCATCCTTTGAATATTAAACTTTATCTACAATACAGAAAAGAAAACTTTCCATTGCCCGTTTTCAAATTACGATAAACTCCATCTGGAAGAAATCCATTCTCGCGTGCTATAATGAGCCTCATGGACAAGGCCTATGATCATAAAAAAGAAGAGAAGAACCTGTATGCAATGTGGGAGAGAAATGGATATTTTAAACCGAAAGGTGATCCTAAAAAGAAACCATTCACTATTCTCATTCCTCCTCCAAATGCTAGTGGGAAAATGCATACCGGTAATGTCTTAATGATTGCCATTGAGGATCTTTTAATTCGTTGGCATCGTATGAAGGGCGATCCGACACTTTGGGTTCCTGGCACAGATCATGCAGGAACGGAAACCCAAATCACGTTTGAAAAACAACTTAAGAAGCAAGGAAAATCAAGATTTCAATATAGTAGGGAAGAGCTGTATCAAGAAATTTGGCAATTTGTTCAAAGTAACAAAGGGCAAATTGAAAACCAGATGCGGGAAATGGGTGCCAGTGTGGATTGGAGTAGATATACTTTCACCTTAGATGATCATGTACTCAAAACTGTCCATGAAACGTTTGCAAAAATGTATAAAGATGGATTGGTTTATCGGGGAAATTATATGGTCAATTATTGTCCGAAATGCGGTACTACTTACTCAGATGTTGAATTAAAGCATGAAGAACGCATAGATCCTCTTTATTATATGAAGTATGGTCCGTTTGTCCTCGCAACAGTCCGCCCAGAAACAAAATTTGGAGATACTGCAATTGCTGTCCATCCAACAGACAAGCGATATAAAAAATACGTTGGAAAAGAAATAGAAGTGGAAGGAGTGGAAGGTAACTTTACGCTTAAAGTTATTGCTGATGATTTTGTCGATCCAAAATTCGGAACCGGAGTGGTGAAGGTGACACCTGCGCATGATAAAAATGATTATGAAGCAGGCTTACGGCATAATTTAGAAATAAAATCTGTTATTGATCTCAATGGAAAGCTTAATGAAAAGGCAGGGAAGTACGCAGGTTTAAGTGTGGTGGATGCGCGGAAAAAGGTGGTAGCTGATCTTGAAGAAAAAGGACTTATGGAAAAAATAGATTTGAAGTATCTGCATACTGTTGCTTTATGTAAGGCAGGACATGGCATTGAGCCAATGGTTCTTCCTAACTGGTTTGTGAAGGTTGATGATCCGAAAAAATCATTTAAAAAACCAGCATATGAGGCTGTTAAAAATGGCAAAATTAAGATTTTCCCTAAATGGCGGGAAATAACCTATCTTCGGTGGATGGAAGAAATGCGTGATTGGCCTATCTCAAGACAGAACGTTTGGGGTATACAAATTCCAGTTTGGTATAACGTTGAAGGGCATGAACAAAGGATTTGGGTGGTATTCCTTGATAAAACCAAAACATTACATCAAGGTCCGATAAGTCAACATCTACGTAATAATTTTACTTTGGAAGAAATGAGAAAGGGCATTCAGAAGGTGTTTATTCCAATTTATGACATGGCAGACAATCAGCCTGAGATTCATGTCGGTAAAGAAATGCCTAAGAACGGACAGTGGATCCAAGAAACTGATACTTTTGACACGTGGTTCTCTTCTGGTCAATGGCCTTTGGTAACTCTTGGATATCCAGATTCAGAGGATTTTAAAAAATTCTACCCGACAAGTGTCCTTGAAACAGGGTGGGAGATTATTCGACTGTGGGTTTCTCGTATGGTTATGTTTGGTTACTATTTAACAGACCAACCTCCTTTTGAGTATGTTTACCTTCACGGTATGGTTCGAGCAATTGATGGAAGAAAAATGAGTAAGAGTTTGGGAAATGTCGTAAATCCAGAAGAGTATGTTGAGCAATATGGTGTCGATGCCTTACGTATGGGGCTTATTGCCGGTACCGCAAACGGGAAAGATTTTAATTTCCCCAGAGATAGAGTGATTGCATTTAAACATTTTGGCAACAAAATTTGGAATATGGGAAGATTTCTGTTATTAATGCGTGAGCAATACGGTAAAGATGTCCCGCAGTTTACCTCAGCGTTAAAACTTAGCAGTGAGGACAAAAAGATACTGAAGGGATTGGAGAACCTTACCAGGACAGTAGAACTATCACTGAATAAATTCCGTTTTGCAGACGCAGCTGAGGCAATTTATCAATTTATGTGGCATGAAGTAGCTGACAACTACATAGAGCAAGTAAAAGCGCGTGAAGATAAAGATGTCGCTTTATCAGTCTTGACACATGTTTATGTTACAACGCTTAAACTGCTTCATCCGTTCATGCCTTTTGTCACAGAAGCAATTTATCAACAAATGCCGGATCATGGTGAATCCATCATGATTGAACCTTGGCCGACAGCCTAGGCTTGTTAGATTACAGAGTTTCTTCTATACTTTCATCACATGTGGTTAATTTATTCACTTCTCGCCGGTATTTTCTTCACGGCACAAGGTCTTTTAACACGACATGTTCTCAAAGGAGAGAAAGATGCTTGGGCATTCTCTTTTTACTTCAGTCTTATTGGCGCACTCGTAACGTTGCCCTTCATGCTTGTCTCCCCGACAATCCCAGCGAGTTTAGCTTCATGGCTATTAATACTTATAATAGGAATCGTAATCGTGATTCATAATCTTCTCCACTTCAAGTCATTAAATTATTTAGAAGCATCAATTGGCGGTGCGGTTTCCGAAATTAAATTAGTGTGGGTATTTGTGCTGGGTGTACTTTTGGCTCATGAGTTATTTACTTGGGAGAAGCTTATTGGAACATTATTAACTGTTGCTGCTGGGATAATCATCGTTGGGAAAATAAAGCGACCCAAAACAAATACCGGAATTTGGTATATGCTTGGCTCAACATTTTTTTATGCGGCAATAATCGTTTTATATAAGTATCTTTTTGTTACGATCAATGCTGTTAGTGCCACATTTTTTGCAGCTTTTTTAGTCCCTGCAGTTGTTAATTTAGTATTCATACCGAAAGCAAAGACACGACTTGTTCACATTATTAAAAATGACGGCAAGTACGTTTTTATTGCGAGTGGATTGGGTGCTTTTGCAAATCTTGCACTTATCTATGGATTATCAACAGGTGACGCGACCAGAGTAGTGGTTATCCTTGAAGCATTTCTTATTCTTACCTTGGTGGGTGAACATGTCTTCTTAAAGGAGAAAGAGCATGTTTGGGTGAAAATTGCTGCTGTGATTTTTGCACTGGTAGGTGCAATACTTATTCGTATCAGTGGATAAACATCTAGACACAAATACGGTATTGTGGTACATTCTACATGTTCCATGAAACAGAAGCTGCCGAAATCCTCCGCGAAAACTATTGCTCTTTTCCCGAGCAATTTCCGATTTATTACCGAATACTCATTTTCTGATGCACACAGTCGAAGTATCAAAATAGACTTGGTAAGCATTGTATCGCTGTTTTTAATTGCACTTATTTTTATCCAAGGTGTTGTCCTGTGGTATAACATGCAGCAGCGGGAGGTGATTACACAACAACGCGGACAGGTACAACAAGAGGTACAATACTGGAAGGGGGTTGCGGATAAATATAAAGGTTATCGTGATGTGTATTATCGCATTGCATTACTACAATATAGACTAGGGAATACGCAAGAATCCCAACAATATGTTAAAAAAGCCTTAGAGTTGGATCCAAATTTTCCCGGAGGACATGTCCTTGGGGCACAGGTGGGGTTGTAATTTTAATAGAAGACAGTACATCCTCTTTGTTCAAGCTTCTTAACCCAACTTGGTACTTCTAAAAATTTATTTAATCGCAAATCCAGCTTTTCAAGGTTCATGAGTAAATGAATGCTTGCAGGCAACGATACAAGCTTGTTATCTCTTAGGTCAAGTATTCGTAGTTCTTTCAGATTTCCAATAGAGTCGGGAATGCTTTCCAATTGATTACTTCGCAAATCCAGTTCTTTTAAGTGCCTAAGATTACCTATGCTTTCTGGGAGTGAGTTTAACAAATTATCTTTCAGTATTAATTTCTCTAAACTGGTAAGGTTTCCAATAGTTTGAGGAAGAAAGGATAACTGATTTTTCATCACATGCATTTCCTTGAGATACTTTAATCCTGACTTCAAGGAAAAAAGCCACTTTTTAATTAATCCGTTTAGTATTTGTGCCTAAAAACACTGTTTTTGGTGATTTTTCCAGCTGTTTTGGGGTACCTAATGGGAGTAAAATAGAGGTATGTATCTCAATATCTCAC